>CALFKA010000282.1 GCA_937880545.1 uncultured Clostridia bacterium
GAAAGATTCATTTGTCCTTTTGAGATTCCTGGCTTTCCTCTTCAATAGATTCTTTAAAGTCAACAATTACGATCTAAGTTTGAAGTATTTTGATGACCGGGATGATATCAAGGAGATGAAGTTCCGCGCCCGAAATATGGATGCCAGGGACTTTGAACTGGCTTTCGCCGACTTTGACAATCGCATCTACTCCGGTAGAAAAATGACCGAACACGAGGAAAGAAAAAGCCGACGCAAGGCACTACCAGCTGATACGCAAAGCCCAACCCTTCCTCCTGACGGCGCAGGATTTTCATTGGCGGATGAAGAAGTCTCCGTGCTCGAGCAGACCATCTATCTGCCTCATGAAGAAGAGGTAGAGTTAGAAGCACAAACAGAGGATCTTGAGTCCACGATCATGACCCCGCTCGCGCTTGAAGACCTAAGGGATTCATCGGAAGAGACGGTGGTCCTTCATCAGGCAAATGAGCCGGAAGAAACTCCACCGGCCCCGAAACCCGTTGCCCCGGAGGTTGAGATCTTTTCTCTGACAGATGACGATCTGGAGCAGACCGTAGTCCTTCCCTCCGAAGAGTCGACCAGGGAAAAGATGAGAGCGTTCGCGCAGAAACAAAAGGATAACGAGTAAATCAGAACCAAAAACAACAGGCAAAGGATCATTTCCCCTTTGCCTGTTATTTTACTTTTTTGCTGTGTTATCCACTACATGTGGTTGGTTTCGACCAAGATGCAACGGTTGTAAATCACTTCGGGATTGATGTCTTTGAGGTCTCTGACGACATCCATATCCCAGGTGCCTGGTTGAAGGAAGATCGCTTTGAACTTGGAAAAGTCTACCTTTTCGAATTCGCTTCTCAGGATTTCCTTGTTGACAACGACGTCGACGACATATTCTCCCTCGGGAAGATCCGACAGGCTCTTAACGACGGGAAGTCCCAGTATTTCATCATAGTTCGGGCTGACCGGAATGACCTCATACCCGAGCTCATGGAGTCTTTTCAGGATTTTATAGCCGAAACGCTCTTTATTGGCGCTGGCGCCCAGTACGACCCACTTCTTGTGAGCCAGTGCTTTTTCAATTTTTTCTTTCATTGATTCCCTCTTTCAACGATCTGTTCCTTACTACGGTATATATACACGCGTTCTCCTTTTTCAATCAACCCACGGCCTTGTGTCGCATCGAGGAATTTCTGTCTGAAGCCATTGACTGACTCGAAATATACTTTGGTACGGATATTTGCCGAATAGTCTGTAGGACCACGGAAAGCACCAAAGGTAGTCAGCAAATGATCAATTACTCCCTGCTCTGCGTAATCAAATGTCAAAAAAAACTGCGTGACATTGTGAAGGGTGAGAAACTCTGTTAGGCGTATGGCTTCTCTTCCGGATTCGCTGTATGCGCGGATAAGTCCGCCTTTTCCAAGTTTCGTTCCTCCGAAATAGCGTACGGAGGTGATTAGGGCAAAGACGATCTCTTCTCCTTCTAAAAGGGACAGAAGCGGTGCTCCGGCAGTCTGCGCCGGCTCGCCGTCATCATCATAATAGCCCTCTTCGGCCATTCGGACAGCACTGACGACATGGGTTGCTTTCGGATGCGCCTTTCTAATGGACTTGATGATGTCATCAGCCTCTTCTTTCGAATTCACGGGATGAAGCTCGGAGATAAATCTGGAGCCTTCAATAGTGTAGAGAGCTTCTTTCGACCTATGAACTGTTTTCAACGTAATACTCCCGGTATTTCCTTCGGACAGCGTGGTGGATAAAGAACCTGGCCTCGACGCCCAATTCCGTATAATTTTGGGAAAGAAGAGAAGCCTCCCCGGCGAGAGCAGAAAGGTCACTTTCTGATCCGTAAGGGAAAAAGAAGACACCTTCCTCATAATTTTCAAAGACTTTTTCTCTCAGAATGTGCAAGAACTCCTCCATCCCTTCCCCCGTCTTGACACTGATAGAGACCGCGCCGGGAACTTCGATAACCCGTCCGAGGTCGCTCTTAGTAAGCACTACCAGCGAAGGGATGGTCTGAGCGCCTAAGTCGTTGAGGACGGACTGTGTGACTTCAAGCTGCTCATAACTGTGCTCGGAGCTCCCATCCGTCAAAAGAAGGAGAAAGTCTGCCAGAAGGGTCTCTTCCAGGGTTGCCTTGAAAGCTTCCACAAGTCCATGCGGCAGGTTGTCGATGAAGCCGACGGTATCGGAAAGATAGAAGACTCTCCCCTCTTCCAGCTCGATCTTTCGCACAAATGTTTCCAGTGTCGTAAACAGCATATCCTTTTCAGGTATTGTCGCCCCTTTTGAATGACTCCTTGCCATTAGATAGTTGGTGAGTGAGGACTTCCCACTGTTGGTATAGCCCACAAGTGCGACGCGTGGCGTAAACTGTGCCAAGCGCCTCTTTCGTTGGTTATCAAGTACAGCTTTTGCCTCTTCAATGTTCTTTTTAAGTTCGGAAATCCTCAAATCAAGTGCGCGCCGGTCTGTCTCAAGCTTTGTCTCCCCGGGTCCCCGGGTTCCGATACCGCCACCCTGACGTGAGAGGTAGATGCCCACTCCACGCAGTCGTGTTTTTCTGTACTCCAGCTGTGCCAACTCTACTTGATCACGGCTCAGTGCACTGCGTGATCTCTGAGCGAAGATATCCAAAATAAGCCCGGTTCGGTCGAGAACAGGAAGTTCGACGGTTTCTTGGAGATTGGCGAGATGAGAGCCGCTGAGTTCGTCATCTACTATTAGAAGTGAGGCTTCCAGATGCTCAGCCATAGTCCTCATTTCTTCTACTTTTCCTCGTCCAAAATAGGTCCTCGGATCGGGAGCGTCGCGCCTCTGGACCACTTCTCCTACGACTTCGGCACCGACAGCCTCGGCTAGTCCCGCCAGCTCTTCAAGTGATCTTCGGGAATTGTCCTTGTCATTTCTTTCCAGCGTTGCGATTAGTACTTTTTGCATTGTTTGATTCATTGTCCCTCGCATGGTCATTTTGCTTTTATGTATGATGTGATATAATTATCTGGCTATAAGGAGGTTGTATGCCCATAAGCAGGAAAAGACGCAAACCCAAGAGAAACATTTTTTTGACTCTCTTGAACATTTTCATTATAACGCTGATTCTATCCGTTGTCATTTCGGCAGCGATTGTATTTTTTATTGTCAAAGATGCGTTAACAGATCTACCGGAGATTGATCCTACGGTATATACCTTCACAGAGAATTCGCAGATCCTTGACAGTGAAGGCAATTTTCTCGCCATGATTTATGATGGCAACCTTCGAAAAGAAGTGAAGTATGAGGACATTTCGAAGGATGCCATCAACGCTCTGGTTGCCATCGAAGATAGGACCTTCTGGCGCCATGAGGGCTTCAACTACGTGAGACTACTCGGGGCTATCAGAGATTCTATTGTCTCCGAAAGTGATATCAGCGGAACCTCCACCATCACCCAGCAGCTGGCAAGAAACACCTTCCTGCGCGATACGATGAGTGAGAGAAGCTTCTATCGAAAGATAAGAGAAGCTTACTATGCCATGCAGATTGAAGAGGCTCTCCCCAAAGAAGATATCATCACTGCCTATATGAACACGATCTTCCTTGGCGCCAATACTGACGGCTATGAGTCCGCTTCCCGCATCTATTTCTCGAAAACGGCAAAGGATTTAAACTTCATGGAAGGCGCCGTCCTTGCATGTATCCCGAAAGCACCCACTGACTTTGCCCCCATGTATCCAAAGGAGCGCGGAAGGATCACTTCCGACGATGTCATTGTCGGTACCAGAGACAGTCAGTACTACTACATTTACAATGAAACGATCGAGGATAGATATAAGTACGTTCTCTCTTTGATGCTCGAACAGGAGTACATCACCCAAGAGCAGTACGACACAGG
>CALFKA010000283.1 GCA_937880545.1 uncultured Clostridia bacterium
CCCGCGCTCTCTTCGACATACTCGCGGATAAATACCAGAAGGAGGATCGTCGAGACGGCAGGAATCCAAAGGGAGATCGGCCAGTCCACTTGAAGAGGCAGGTAGAGCCGCATGCTCCCCCTGCCCAGTTCACTGCGAACCAACAGAACTCTTCCGCCCAGATGTTTCGACCGATAGACGCTTACACCCGTTCCCGGGGAGGGCGTCTCACGAACGAGCTCCATCGCATTGGAGTAGATGACTTCTCCCTCTTTACGCATGTACAGGTAGTACCCGTGCATGCGGGAATCTTCATCAATCTGCGCCACATCCTCGACACTCAGTGTATCCTGATCCGAATAACGCTGGATATACACCTCCAGCGTCTTCATGGCAAATTCTTCTATCGTCCGCTGAGCTGCCCGGTCCATCCAAAATCCGATGAGAAAGGCGATGAGCAGAAAGACAAGAACCGTAACGGCTTTTCGCCGAGTCTTCATTGTGCTTTGTATCCTATTCCGCGGACCGTCTTAATCAGCTCGGCGTCTTTGCCGAGCTTGCTGCGAAGGTGACGAATATGAACGTCTACTGTGCGGCTCTCGCCTGCGTAGTCATAGCCCCATACTTTCTCTAAAAGAAAGTCGCGGGTCAGCACTTTGCCGTGATGCTCCACGAGCATCTTGAGAAGAAGAAACTCCTTCAGCGTCAGTTCCAGCACTTCTCCGTTTAAGGTCGCTGTAAACTCCTCGGCATTGATGATGAGTCCTCCTAGCTGCAAAGTAGCACTTTCCTCCTGATCGGCAAAGGAGGTTCTCCGCAGAAGAGCTTTGACTCGAGCGATCAGTTCTCGGATGCTAAAGGGTTTCGTGATATAGTCATCTGCCCCGATCTCAAGACCTACCACCTTGTCAAGTTCAGTCGTCTTAGCGGTCAGCATGATGATGGGGATCGTCGCAGTTTCAGGATTTTTACGAAGTAGTTTGGTCAGTGTAATCCCGTCGACCTTTGGGAGCATCAGGTCCATGAGAATCAGATCAAAGTTGTCTCCTTTGATCTTCTCGATCGCCTCTTCTCCGTCAAGAGCATAGTCTACTTCGTAATTTTCCGCCTCTAAGTTAAAACGGATAAACTCCACAATGGAAAGCTGGTCTTCTACAATTAATATCTTCACTTTATTCCTCTGCAAATTCACTTAATCTCTTTCTGTCCATTCGGTAAACCGTCCATTCATCCATCGCAATCGCCCCTATATCGAGATAGTAATCGATGGAAGGCTTATTCCAGTCAAGACAGATCCACTCAAATCTCCCATAGCCTTCATCCTTGGCAATCTTGGCGAGCATTTTTAGTATAGTGCCTCCTATTCCTTTACCACGGTACTCTTCTTTCACAAAGAGGTCCTCAAGATAAAGTCCGGCTCGCCCCATAAAAGTTGAGAAATTTGTAAAATACAGTGCAAAGGCCGCCGGCTCACCTTCGTAGTCAGCCAGTAGAACGGTGGCCATCTTCTTATCAAAGATCCACTCCTCAAGGGTCTCTTCCGTCGCTACCACCTCATCGCGTAATTTCTCATACTCTGCAAGAGCCTTGATCATATCAAGAATTCTTGGGACATCGTCTCGTGTGGCTTTACGGACTGTAATTAGATTATGTTGTTTCATTGATAACTCCTGGAAATAATTGTAAACGCTATCGCTGTTCTTTGGCAAAATGTTAGTAGACTATCTTTCGTGACTCATTGTACCCATAATTCTCCCAAAAGTGCAAAAGAAAAGGGCATAACACTTCTATGCCCCGGTGATCGTAAAATCCATCACGTACTACTTGCTCTCTTTCTTCTGATACTGAGGATCGCATAAAAGATCTTCCATCCATTTTTTGTAGAGATCCGGTCGATAATCCGGCACTCCTCCAATGGTCGGGTTATCTTGAAAGACCCAACGGCTGGCAAGACTCAGATCGACAGAGGCCGTATACATCCGGTGGTGAATGGACCGAGGGTCGGTAAAGGGATAGCCTGCATAGTATTCGGTCTCCCAAAATTTCGTACTGGGACCGATGATGCTGGAACCGCCCCAGAAGACGTTGTAGAGGTCTTTCCCTGCGAGATTGGCTGTCACTACATATACTTGATTTACTACGCTTGCAGCGACAAGAGAGGCATTTCCCAGCTCGATGCCGTGGCGCTTTGCATGAGCGGAGAGATTGAGATAGACTCTACTGCCTTTGGCAGAGTAATAGCGGATAAGCTCCGGAAAGCAGTAGGCATCGTAGCAGATGCTCACGCCCACCGGTCCCCAGGGAGTATCAAACAGAAACGGCTCGTCTCCCCGGGAAGCCCACTGGGGTTCCGGATAAGCGAGATGGATCTTGCGATACACTCCGATAAGCCCTTCCGGACCGCAGACACATGCCGAATTATAAATGGTATCCGGTTTTTGAGCATCTCTCTCCGGAAGACCGTAAACGTTGTAGATCCCGTGTTCTTTTGCTTTCTCTGCCATTTTCTCAGAAGAAGCACCTGGTACCGTCTCCGCTTCCAGCACCTGCATTTTCTCTTCTCTAGGCTGCTCGCGCTTTACATCATAGCCGGTCAGAGCCATTTCAGGAAACACGATCATATGGGAGCCTTCTGCCGCTGCCAGATCGACAAAGTCCAGCATTCGCTGAAGATTAAGTTTCTTATCACCCCATGCCGCATTGAATGAGACTGTAGAGATTTTCATCACATGTTTCATTTTGCCCTCCATCTCCTGCACCAATGTGTCTTGATCTTTTTCAATTGTAACCTTAAGAGAGATAAAAGAAAACCTTGCTAAATATGGCATCCGTTCGTTCAAGGAAACCCCACAGCCCTGCACATGTATACTTGCATCACAAAAGCACCCCTATCTCTAAGGGTGCCTCTTGGTGCGGATGAAGGGATTTGAACCCCCACGTCCTTGCGAACACTAGAACCTGAATCTAGCGCGTCTGCCATTCCGCCACATCCGCCTGTCGGAACTTCATTTTATCATTATCAACTTGCTTGAGCAAGCTATCTGCAAGAAAAACTTACGTTGTACGTAAGTTTTTATTATGGAGCAGAAGACGGGATTCGAACCCGCGACCCTCGCCTTGGCAAGGCGATGCTCTACCACT
>CALFKA010000284.1 GCA_937880545.1 uncultured Clostridia bacterium
CATACGTGAAGGACACGTTCTCCAGGCGGATCATGCTTCCTCCATGGGAAAAAATGGACATATGCCCCTTTAAACCAGTTCTATTATTACCATCATCGTGGCATCACCACGGCGAGGTCCGAGTTTATAGATGCGGGAGTATCCGCCGTTTCTTTCAGCATAACGGGGTCCCAATTCATCAAAGAGACGTTGAACGACGACTTTATCGGTGAGATAGGCGGCAGCCTGGCGGCGGGAGTGCAGGTCTCCTCTTTTTCCAAGAGTGATCATGCGCTCCACAGAGCGTTTGAGTTCTTTTGCTTTGGCTTCCGTCGTGGTGATCGTCTCATGGCGCAGAAGATCTGTCGTCATGTTTCTGAACATCATAATGCGATGAGACGTATATCGATTGAGTTTTCTGTATCTGGTCATGGGTTCCTCACTTATTCTTCAGTGGATCTGAGGGAGAAGTCCATCTCAGCTAGCTTCTCCTTGATCTCCGCCAGCGACTTCTTGCCCAGATTTCGCACCTTCATCAGATCTTCTTCTGTCTTGCTGATGAGTTCTTCGATGGTGTTGATGCCGGCGCGCTTTAGGCAATTGCGGCTGCGCTGTGTCAGCTCCAGTTCCTCCACGGTCATCTCCATGGCCTTTTCCTTGGTTTCTGACTCACGCTCATAGAGAATCTCCATATGCTCGACACTGTCGGTAAGTTGGATATAGAGATCGAGGTGATCATTGAGAACCTTAGCGGCCATACTGATGGCTTCTTCCGGGCGGATACTTCCGTCGGTCCAGACTTCATGGATCAGACGATCGTAGTTCGAAGACTTCCCTACGCGCGTCGGTTCCACAGTAAAGTTGGCGCGGGTAACCGGTGTGAACACAGAGTCGATGGCAATCACAGAAAGTGTGTCTTCGATTTCGAGTTTGTTTTCCTCGGCCGAGACGTAACCACGTCCTCTGGTCAGACACATTTCCATATAGAAAGGCTTATTCTCTGTAAGAGAGGCAATATAGAGATCGGGATTGATGATCTCGACATCGGCATCTGCGATGATGTCACCGGCCGTGATGACCTGGGCTTTACTGACATCGATGCGCAGGATCTTTTCCACTTCTTCCGAGTGGATGTTGGCGACGAGCCCTTTGATGTTGAGGATGATATCCACTACATCCTCCTGCACTCCGTCTATGGTGGAGAACTCGTGGAGGACATCGTCAAATTTGACCCATTTGATGGCACAGCCCGGAAGCGAGGAAAGCATGATACGGCGCAGGCTGTTGCCCAGCGTCATTCCATACCCTCTTTCGAGGGGCTCCACCGTCAGTTTGAGATAGTTCTTTCTCTCGTCAAATTCGGAAAAAGTCAGATTGGGTTTTTCTATTCCCAGCATGTTTGACCC
>CALFKA010000285.1 GCA_937880545.1 uncultured Clostridia bacterium
GTGATGTGACTGGAGTTCAGACGTGTGCTCTTCCGATCTCGCGCAAGAGAAGTTTTAGGTCTGGGGACAGCAGATCTTTTTTCTCTATCAAAAGCAAGGAGGGAATTCTCTTTTTCAAAGAGAGCCAGAAGCTGCTGCGCATTTTCGGACACCTGAAACATTGGCAGCTCATCCGTTTCTGTATTTAAAGAAACAATACTCAACAGCCGATTGATGAGAGAAAGCTGTTTTTGAAGACTTTGCTTCCCTTCCTGCATATCTTCAAGATGTTCACGGACAATACGGGCAAGATAGTGAGAAAGGATACGAGGAGCCTGTTCTTTTGGAATCGCAACGATTTCTTTATAGCGCTCATCCTCCTGAAGCTCTTGATCCAATTGTTTGCTAATCACCAACTCATACAGTCCATCTTTGCGCATAGGTCCCTCCTTTCTCCATTATGGCAGCTTTCAAAAATCCTTTCCAGGAAAACAAAAGTTCATGACATGTTTATGAATCGGTGGAATTCACTGCGCTGATATACTCTTCGCAAATGCAGCAAATCCGTCAGCTAAGACGGAGATGTTTCTTTCGTCAAAGACGGTGTCACGGCGCGTGTGAATTCGGGAGAGGTAATACCCTATGATCTTGAGACGGTGACAAGCCATGACACCGATGTGTTTTTTGAAGTAGATGTGGTCGGAGGGGAAGAGAGTGGTGGAGGATTTCGTAAAGAGGGTCTCCTTGTCCACTATATCTGCAAACGCTGCTTGAAGAGCAGATGAATATTCTTCCCGGGCAGATCGGCTTTGGATGAGCAGGAGATGATCACCGTCCGAGACACAGTCAAAGTTGACGATCAGCTTATCCTCCAATATCCGTTTGCGCTTTTTTTTAAATCTTCTGGAACCGAAGAGACCGGACTCTTCCAAATCGAAGAGCACGATGCATGCCTTGGATTCTTCCAGATCGATTCGTTCTAATATCTCCAGTGCCGTGATGACGCCGGAGGTATTGTCGTTTGCTGTGTGATGGTTGGGCTTTCTGAGATATCCCAGGAAAAGAAGTATAGCAAAACTGATATAGGAGAGTCGGTGTCGGATGATCGGAGTGTCTATGAACAAACCGAAAAAAGAGCGGAATAGAACGAGAAATATACTGAGGATAATCCCCAAAAAGATGGCATATAAAAGATTTGCCAGTATGTTCTTGGGGAAGAGGAGATTGGGGACGGGCAGGATGGAAGCGGTGTCATAGTGAGCTGTAAAGATGACTTGGCTGGATTCCAGGTCACCGATAATTATATTCTTTGAAGGATAGAATTTTCCGTCGTCTTCTATTCTTGCAGTGATGTTCTTCTTCTCCAGTTCATCAAACAGGAAAATATGGAAATCTTCTTTCTGAAGCGTCGTCATTCTTGTCTGAAATCTTGTAAGGATCATCTGAGACAGTGAAGTCATTCTTGCTCCTAACTTTCTATCAAAAGGGACATTTCATTTCTATTATGCCAGTTCAGGAGAAATCTAGCCAATAAGAAAAAGGCGCCGGGGATATGCGCCTTTTCGTCTGAGGAAATCTCCTCCGGTTTGTATTCTTTTGTTGTTTCTGCAGTCGCGTTTCTTTGTTCCCGAGTGAGCCCCGTGGTTCAGTTCCGCAGTGACTGTTTCAACCGGACCAATCAAATGATTATCCTACAATTATAGTTTACCCAAAGAGTATAATAAAATCAACTATTATTTCGATAGATGATGATAGCTTTTGCGTATATTTATTTTAGGGATAGTGTGATTCTCGCTTTTCTTTTCCATACTTCAGCTATGGTATAATGAGCCGATGAGGTGAATCGATGGAATATCTTGCCACGACCTCCTTTGCTATGGAGGGTGTGCTTAGAAACGAACTGACACTGCTTGGCTATGATGTCGAGCGGACGACCCCGGGACTATGTCTTTTCCGGGGAGACTCCGATGCCCTCATTTGGACCAATGCCAGTCTAAGGAGCGCTGAACGTCTCTTTCTGGTACTTGGCCGATGGGAAGCCAAGAGCTTTGATGCACTCTATGACGGAGTGGTGAACCTGCCACTGGAAGACATTCTCCCTGCTGATGGTCGCTATCCGGTCAACGCCAGGAGCTTCAAGTCTGAGCTTTTTTCTCTGCGAGATATTCAGAGTATTACAAAGAGAGCAGTGGTCGATCGTCTGGGAAAAGCCTACAAACTAACCTCTCTGCCCGAAGATGGCACAGACTATCCACTTATGCTTCGCATGGAGCGCGATGAAGCGATGCTCCTTCTCGATACATCAGGAGAGCCCCTACATAAACGAGGTTACCGGGTCAGCGGGCATATTGCTCCGATCCGCGAGAACATCGGAGCGGCGCTGATTCTTTTGAGCCGCTGGTTCGGAAAAGGAGCTTTCATTGATCCGATGTGTGGCTCGGGAACACTTGCGATTGAGGCGGCGATGATCGCCACCCACCGCCCTCCGGGACTGGAGAGAGATTTCCTCTTTGAGAAATGGGGGCTGGTAAACCCTGCAAAGACACAGGAGATCCGGGAACTGATGCGCTCGCGCATCAAGCCCCCCGAGACCGTCATTCAGGGATACGATAAGGATCCGCGCGCCATACGTGTGGCGAGAAAAAATGCAGCAACCTTTGGGCTCGACAAACTGATCCACTTTCAGTGCCGAGAGCTTGAAGAGTTTTCTACCCCTCTACGTGGAGGGACGGTCGTCACCAATATGCCTTATGGTGAGCGCATGGGAAACAGAGAAGAGATGATCGAGCTAAACCATCTCTTTGACAAAACGATTCTGCAACTAGACACTTTCCGCCTGGGTGTCCTCAGCGGTGACGCTTGGTTCACGCAGGGAAAGAGTCGAAAACCAACCCGAGTCAGGAAATTCTATAATGGAAAAATCATCACCTACTTCTATCAATTCGAACCCCTCGCCAGACGCTAAGCGACGCTACAGGGTCATCTTTGTGATCCTGGGGCTTGTGATTGTCGGGTTGATCGGAGTCATGATCTACCAATATTATATGCAACCAAAACAAGAAGAAGCCATTCTTGATGGCAAGATGTCCTTAGTGACCACGGAAGTCTACAAACTGTCTCGTGCATCTTCAGACAGCTTGGACAATATCTTTGCCAAAGATGACCGTCTGCTTTATTTTAATGAGGGAGACCTTATCCTTCAGGACCTAGATGGACGCACATTATGGAAAAAGAGCTTTTCTGAAGACATTTTACTTGATAAGCACCAGATCGGAAGAGCGTCGTGTAGGGAAAGAGTGTAGATCTCGGTGGTCG
>CALFKA010000286.1 GCA_937880545.1 uncultured Clostridia bacterium
GTCATGCATTGATTATATACTTGTTGTTTGATATGCGTCAAACAGAAATGAAAATATTCATTATGTATTATGTCAAATATTGCTAGTCAATAAAGTGCCATTTTCTCCATGAAATTTAACTATCATCAGCAATAAAACAAAGATCCTCCGGACCATTATTGCGCGAATGATATAAGTAAAATGTATGTTATTAGATGTCGTAATCTTAATTATTATGTAGAAAGTTGTGCCTCTCCTAGGATATCCACATACTGGTGTCTTCTCTTCCTTTGGTACATTACAAAACGCCCCATGGAAGGATCCATAGGGCGTCTTTCTCATAAACTGATTCTATTTAAGAACAAAACGTACAGCATGGTCAATGATCTTCGGCGTTTCCACCAACAGATCTTCTCGATGCACTCTCTCTTCCTTCTTATGGAGCTCTAAGCCTAGAGGGCCGATGTTCACACCTGGAATCTGCCATCTTTCCATGATATCAAATGCGATGGTGTAGCTTTTTCCAAAAAATGGCATGAGGGAGGTCATGGCAGCTACCGCTTCCTCCGCTCTTTCGGCGCGAGTATAGCTAAGGTCGGAAATCCCCGTAAAGAAGTGTTCGGTGGCAAAGGGCTCTCCGATCACACCTTCAAGCTCTTCGAGGAGAGACGTCACAAGCGGCTCCTGCGCACTACAGACTCCCGGGTAATAGGGAGGGATCAGTCCAAAGACGACAAGTGGAGTCTCTTTCTTTCTGCCCTTCATCATATGCTCCATCAGCTGTCTTGTGGCTTCTACGTAATTGATCTCACCGAGTAAAACCTTTTCTTCAAGTTGCTCTTTCTTGCTCTTCCAGTCCGCATCAGAAACTTCTTTGGAAAAGTCAGAAAAGCTCAGAACTTCCGGTTCCCATGAGCGTCCCCGCTCGACGCCGGCGTCTTGGAGCGACTTTTTGAGCTGTTGTGTGTAGTCTGTAAAGGTCTCTGTTAAGAAGTTCTCCATGATGAACGAAAGCTCTGTCAGTTCTTTCTGAAAGAAGAGCAAGTTCATACAGGCAAAAGCGCCGGTGACCATAGATACGTCATAGTGTTGTTTGTTGTCTCTGGCATAGACCCAGACTGGAGAAGGAGTGATCTCCCCCTCACCCGCCGTCTCGAGAAAGATTGGGCGCTGCTCGCTCTCCGCCATGATTTTTCCGAGAAGCCCCATGGGACTAAAGCCCTCCCACTCTTTTCCTACATGGGCAATCCTTCCTTTCACGTATACGAAGTAAAGGAGCTTGCCCACCGTGCCCAAGTGGATGGTTCTCTTGCCATCTGTCGGTTGGTGAGACTCGGAGTTGATGAGAAATGTATAGTCCAGTGAGAATTTCTCATGCAGTTCATCTAATAGATGAAGTCCTGCCCGCATGCCGGCGGAGAGATTCTCTTCATCCGGTACTGCGAGCACAAGGACATTGCCGGAGAAATCCTCTTCTTCACAGTACTCTTCAAGTAGTGCTAGTTGAGTGGCTCCTCCGCCCTTCATGTCTGCCGTCCCTCTCCCAAAGAGAAACTCTCCTCCCCGTACAATATCGGCAAAGGCAGGCTCAAGCGTATCCACCCGTTGCAGAAGGCTCTCTCCCAGCTCTTCCGGAGAAAAGGCCATCGCTTCTAGCGAGCCATAGTCTGACACCTCTACGACATCTGAGTGATGGATCAGGACAACTGTCTTCTCTCCCTCTCCTTTTTTCAGGAGCCAGAAGACATGTCGGCCCAAAGGATCTCCCTCAATCGGATAAAATCCCCAGTGCTCCGGATGCTCATTAAAATAGGGGACCCCTTTTGCAAAGGCTTCCTGAAAGGACTCGACTGTGCGCTCTGATGGCGTACCACTGATCCCGGGTTTCGCTACATAGTCTAACATCAAAGAATAGATCCGCTTCGCTCTTTTGTTCATTATGTTCCCCTTTCTCTATGTCCTCAGTATACCCTTGTTAGGTGTAAGAAGAAAAGAAAAAC
>CALFKA010000287.1 GCA_937880545.1 uncultured Clostridia bacterium
CCTATATGCAGGCAGTGGGTATGGTCAATGATCATCTCACCCGTTGCTATCGACACAGGGAACTTAAGAAAGTATAGAAACCTTTTCGAGATATGACCTTAAAAAGAGAGCCACTTGTAAGTAGCTCTCTGTTTTTATGGATCTGAGGGCGTTTCCGGTGGGACCGGGATGGGAATCGGGTCCGCTTCGGGTTCAGATTCAGGTTCTGGTTCCGGCTCAGGCGCAGAAGTGTGCACATCGCAGGTGTCGTTCGGGTCGAAGAAGTATTTACTATAGAATCTGTTTTGATTCGACTTGACGAAGACTTTCGTTGTCAGCAGATGCGACGGACAGAATTCTGTCGGCGCCTTGTTACTGGCTGAGCAGACCACGTGTTCTTCTAATGTGTTATCCGTACTCGTCGGAACAGTTCCTCTGATAAAGAGCTCGCTGATGATCTTCACTCCGCGTGGGTCTTGACTGGAGAGAGGACCTGGGATCAGCCCTGTATTTGCATTGACCTTTGACCAGACGACGCCTTCGGGTCTTCCAGGAAAGTCAGCTCTCTCCATATTGCGGTAGATACCGTCCATCATATAGGAGAAGAAGGAAGCTGTGTTCCATGAGCCACTCGTCAGGCGGATGTTGCGGTCGGTACCGATCCACAGGGAAGTCGTGTAGTAGGGGGTAGAGCCGCAGAACCATGTATCTTTACGGTTATCGGTTGTTCCTGTCTTTCCCTGCAGAGGCATCCTGCTCGGAAGTAACGCTTGATAAGCGTAGTTCTTGGCGACGTCGCGCAGTAAATCACTTGTAATGTAAGCAGCTTCTTTGCTAAATACTTGAACGCCTTCCTGATTGGAGCGATCGAGAATGACATTGCCATCATTGTCTACGACTGTCTTATATGTCGTCCATGGTACGTGGACACCTTCATTGGCAAAAGTTCCGTAGGCGGAAGCCACTTCAATGGGAGAAATCCCGTGACTGAGGGCACCGAGTGCCAGAGGCGCCAGCGCCAAGTCAGTTGTTCCATACTCATTCGGTGTAACGACAAGGGAGGTGACGCCGTTTTTAATCAGGTAATCAGCCATTGTCTGAAGGCCAAGCTCTTTGCCGAATTTCGCCGCCGGTACGTTTTGTGAATAGCGGATCGATTCTCGAAGAGTCATGATTCCTCTGTAGCCACCACCGACGTTTGTAGGCCAAGGTCTAGAAGAGGCGGGGTTAAGGTTATACGTTGGCACGTCATCTTGTACAGAAGCAGCCGTAAAGATCTGTGTGTCGATCGCAGGACCGTACACAGAAATGGGTTTGATCACTGAACCTGTCGGCAGGGGGTTCGATGCGCGGTTGAAGAGCACATTCCCGACAACATTTCGACCCCCGACAAGGGCGTGAATATAGCCATTGTGATGATCGAGTGTAACTGTCGCTGACTGAGGCTGCACGATAGGAGCGTCGCTGAAATGAACATAGTCGGACTTGACGACGACCTCATCATAGTCGTTGTACCAGACGATTTCATCATCCAGTGCTTTCTTTGAAATACAGATTTCTCCTTCAACCACGCTGAGATACTCAGCAGGAATGGTCAGGTAGCCATTTTGATACAGTAGGATATATTCAACAGTGTAGGTTCCGCTTCGAGTATTGTCGCGCCCCTGTTTGTTGCCACCGTAGTTATACATATCGCCTAGGTTGAGGTAGATACTCTCCGCTTCAGCGTCCGGTGTAAATACGAGGCCATTCTTTTCCACGAGAATGTCACCATTATCTCTCTTATAGTGATAACCGGAGGGCAGCAGAAGGTTTCCTTCTCTGTCGATCGAGCGTTTAAAGTCATAGAGCATGACTTTCTTTGTCTCATGATCGAGAATTCTGCCTTTGTCGAAAATAATCTGCATGGTGGGGAACTTCGAGATGGTACCTGCATAGCCTTCGCGCGCAATTGCTCGGCGAAGTTCCGGCACAACATCGTTCGAATCTCCCACTTCGAGATCAGGAAAACTTGACTGATGTTCAAAGTAACCTAGTTCTTTCAAGTAATTCCACGTAGATTCATTCATGTTTCCGGAAGCGGAAAGGCCATTGTTTTTCTGTAACGCACTCACCGCGGAGGATAGAGAATAGGAGAACTCCGTTGCAGAACCAGTGTCATTATAAATATTTTCAATATGGGTCTGCATGGCGACATCAAGCGTAGAGTTGATGGTCAAACCACCCGTGTAAAGATACGAAATCGCTTCATCTTCGGTCATACCCTTTTGTGCCATTAGGTCTTCAATGACCTGTTTCTTCGCAACATCGATGAAGTATGTCTGCACTACTTGCGTGTCAAGACGAGAAGGATTCAATAGATCGAATACTTTTGTCGCGATACCTGTGTCGTACTGCTCTTG
>CALFKA010000288.1 GCA_937880545.1 uncultured Clostridia bacterium
ACGTGTGCTCTTCCGATCTGAAGTTAGGGGTTTCCATGCCGTTGAGCGGCAGGAGGCGCCATTTTACGGCAAAGAAGTACATGAAAATGAGTGCTGTAATAAAGACCGGAATACTGTAGCCAACAATGGTAAAGATCTGCACCCCCTTATCAAAGAGCGTGTTCTTCTTTACCGCCGTAAATATCCCCAAAGGGATGGTGATCAATAGTCCGAAGAAGATAGCAAAGATATTGATTTTAATCGTAAACATCATGGGGGGTTTAACGACTTTAATAACAGGCACCTTATAACGCTCACTCTGACCAAAGTCGAACTTGAGCGTTCTGCTCAGCCACTTTAAGTATCGAGTGAACATCGGATCATCCAGACCCATTCGCGCACGGGTGTCCTCGTAAAGTTTCTCATATTGTTCCAGTGTCAGCTTTTGCTTCAAATCCTCTATCTCAGCGCGAGCCGAATTCCCCGTTATGTTGTTATAGAGGAAAAAAAGCAGGATGGACATGACAAGAAACACAAAAATCATGTATGTAAGTCGCTTTAGAACATATTTAAGCATTTGGCTTACCTGCCTTTATGGTGATGCCGTATGAAGAGAATGTCTTCATTTACGCAAATAAAAAAATAATGATAAAAGTCCCTGTAAAATCAGTAATGGGGCACAATGCCCCATTACTGATTCCTTCTTGAATAGTATGAGTTTTACTCCAGCGTGGCATATAGTAACGCTATGGATAAGCCAAAGTTATCATCTAAGACGAAGTTTTTGAGCTTGGAGTTAAAGAAGGAGTGATACTCTTGGGAATATAGCGGGATCATTGGAAGGAGTTCATTCCAGCGGACAACGTAGTTGACCCATCCTTCACGGAATCCCTCTTTGTCTGTCGGCTCAACGAGGTAGTACTCTGTTGAGAGCCTATAGAGTTCTTCATCGAACAGGCGGTTGATATTCAGGCCACCCCTATCGAGTAAATCATGATCCGTACTCCACTCAGTCGTTGGAAAATAGTTGAGACCAAAGTCGTTCGCAAGGTTGAATACGTGATACGTGGGAACACCATACTCTTCACCCTCAGAGGTATCGCGGTACATCCAGTTCAGAAGTACATTGAAGTCGCCGATAGTCTCATCGATCTTCATGCCGGCGGCTGCCACGTCCTGGCTTTCCTTCAATTTGACAATGAGGAGTTCAGTAAAGGGATTGTCTTCTGAGCCAAACCAGTTGAGTAGCAGAGGCATCATGGAGCCATCTTCCATCTCACGATAGCGCAGACCCGTGCCACTATATTCGCTTCCGTCTTCATTCTTGGTGAAGCCGGCTTGCTCAAAGAGAGCAATGGCGGAATCAAGCGAATAGTCATAGGAATTGAGCTTGCTGTCGAGTTCTGCCTTGGATTCTTTGTAGAACCACTGGCCTTCCCCGTAAGGACCATTGACGACGGAGCCGTAGCCGCCTGTGAAGGTGGTGGCAAAGTCGTTACGGTCGATCAAGTGAGCAATGCCCTGGCGAACTTCCACAAACTGTGTGGGGCCAAAGTCGCAGATAAACGTGAGGTTACCGTAACCGGCACGCGGAAAAGAGATAAGGTCGTATTTATCCGGGTCTTCGTCAACCAGATCATAACCGGCATTGATCTCTGCTCCACTGGCCATACGACTGAGTAAGTCTATCGTTCCTGTGCGCAGTTCGTCAAATTGGGTGTTCTGATCTGTTTTCTTGAAAACCAAGTCTTTGATGCTACCCTTTTGTCCTTCAAAGTTCCCGAGGAACTTGTCATTAAGAGTGATCGTGACGACTTTCGTGGACTGGTTAAAGCTGACGACTTCGTAAGGACCGGAAGTGACACGCGGAATGACATTGCGCTGTGCCAGCATATAGTCTTTGATCTCAAAAAATCTGGCGAACCTTTCATCGTTGGGATCATCGTTTACGCCTGGCTTTATGATATCGGCAAAGTCTCCTGTGAAGTAAGCGCCTTCACCATCATCAGCAACATCGGCAACACCTTCACCCAACCAGAAATCCAGCGGCGTGGGGCCGAAGGAGACATCAGCGACTTCGTAGAAGAATGGTATGTACTCATCAGCGATGGTCAGGGAGAACCTCATCTCATCGAGGAGATGGACGCCCGCAAAGACATTGCTCTCGCCATCAAAGAACGGCCCGAATCCCTTCAAATGATAGCCAGCTGTCGGTTTTCCATCGAAGTCTCGGACTTGTCTGGAGCTCCACAGCAGAACGCTGGCGACATAGTCTTTTGCCGTGATGGCGCTGCCATCGTTGTAGGTGAGACCATCTTTTACAGTAAACTCATATGTTTTAGATCCGTCTTCGTTTTCCGTGATGACGGGTTCTTCCACAGCGGTTTTATTGACGACCAATTCGCCTGTGGGAGTCAGATCATATGTCGCATAACCGCTCAGCATCTGGTTTACCAGATGATCTGTTGCGTTGTTCTGCCAGTAAGGTGTGGCAAAGTCTCCGGTCGGTTCGGTACTGTCTCCGATGATCAACTGATCAAGATTCTCCTCACGGATTACTGCAGGCTCCTCAGCTGGTGTTTCGGGCACCTCCGCCGGCATTTCAGCAGGAGCTGGAGTCGGGGAAGGTGCTACTGGCTGGGCGCAAGCACTTAGGATCAGGATAAACACTAAAAACAATGACAGAAGTGCCGTTATCAGTTTTTCGTTCATTTTCCTTCCTTTTGTTAATAGTACTACTTTATGCGCAAATGCATATAGCGCACTATTTTCAATGATAATAGCACATCTAACCTTTGCGCGCAAGAAATGGGCCTATGTCAAACTTCATGAAAAATGATTGATTTCTCGTGCTTTTCGCACAAAAAAACACTCCAATCATGACAAACATGTCACGTGGAATGTTTTCTACACATCTTGTGTCGATGGATTACCCTTCGTGGGCTGTAAATATAAGCCCGAGCGTTGCATCCACCTCAAAACGGCTACCGGATAAGAGTTCTTCTGTAAAACCGACATCTATAAGGACGGGAATTTCTAGGGAAATGGCTTTTTGGACAGCTCTTGCAGGAAATCGTCCGGCGCGTGTCACCAGAGCTGAACACTGCTCCAACGTTTCCGGAATCTCTTCTGTCGCTTTCTCGAGAAGGAGGATATCCCCTTGTTCAAATGCCTCATGAACTCTACGAAGGGTTCCTTTCACACGCTTCGTCCCAATGCCTTTACCTTTCAGGAGCACCTCTCCTACGACATGGACCTTCATGAGGTTCGTGGAACCAGATACGCCGATAGGGATACCGGCAGTTAGTACCACAAGATCCCCCGTTTCGAGGTATCCCGCTTCCGTCCCTGCACGCACCAGTTCTTTATAAAGTGCATCGGTGCCCACCACTTCGTTTTGCATCACGGAGTGCACCCCTCGCACAAGGCTCAGCCTTCTTCTCACCCTCTCATGGGTAGTGGCAGCATAAATGGGGCAGGACGGCCGGAACATCGCAATCTTTCTCGCTGTATAGCCTGAGGTGGTCGGCGTGATAATGGCGGCCGCTCCCAGCTTGTGGGCAGTCTCTACCGTCGCTTCCGATACGGCAAAGGTCACAGAGTCGTGTCCCTGCTCCGGAAAACGAAGGGGTAGCTGTTTGCTCAGTGTCTCTTCGGTCACCCGCGCGATAGAGGCGAGCATGCGCACCGACTCCACCGGATATTTTCCGGCGGCACTTTCGGCGCTTAGCATCACCGCATCCGTCCCATCAAAGATGGCGTTGGCGACATCGGTCGTCTCTGCGCGTGTGGGAATGGGGTTTCGCACCATGGATTCCAGCATCTGCGTTGCCGTAATGACCGGCTTCGCTGCCTGATTGCTTTGGCGGATCATCACTTTTTGGGCGACAGGAATCTCTTCGATCGGCATCTCGACACCGAGATCACCCCTGGCCACCATAATCCCATCGGCCGCCTGCAAAATACTTTCCAGATTCTCATAACCCTGCCTGTTTTCAATCTTCGCAATAATCTGCACTTGGGGATCTCCGAACTCTTCAAGAACTCTTCGAATATCAAGCACATCCTGCGCCGTGCGAATGAAAGAAGCAGCGATGAAGTCGACTTCCTGCCCCACGCCAAATCGAAGGTCATCGCGATCTCTTTCCGTGAGAGCGGGAAGGGAAATCCTGGCGCCGGGGATGTTGAGACCCTTCTGGCTCTTGAGTTCTCCTCCATGCTTTACCAGGGTATGGATCTCTCTTCCTTCAATAGAAGTAACCAGGAGATTGATGAGTCCGTCATCGATGAGGATCCTGTCACCCACCTGAATGTCTTCGTGGAGTCCATCGTAGGTGATCATGGCGCGCTGTGTATTGCCCACTCCTTGTTCCGGCGTGAGTACGAAGGCATCTCCCTCGTGCAGGACGCTGCCCGGCTCAATCATGCCGAGGCGTATTTCAGGGCCTTTCGTATCCAGCAGAATCGCCACAGGGACATCGAGTTCCTGGCGCAGTTCTTTAATAATCTCAATCTTCGAGCGATGATCATCGTGCGTCCCATGACTGAAGTTCAGTCGAGCGACATTCATGCCGGCGAGAATCATCTCCCGAATCGTAGCTTTGTCTTCACTGGAAGGCCCCAGTGTACAGACAATTTTGGTCTTTCTCAAATCTCCTCCTTAACGCGCAAGAATCTCCGCAAGACGGTAGAGCTCCATACTCAGACGGTCTCTCACTGCCAGCGCTTCTGCAATGGGCTTTGCCGTCAAAACATTGCCTCGAAGGCCGATGGCGACGCCGGAGCTGCCGATGCGCAACTCCTCAATGGCGCGGGCGCCCATGCGAGTGGCGAGAAGACGGTCGGTCGCACTGGGCGATCCTCCCCGCTGCAGATGGCCGATAACGGCCAGGCGCGTATTAATCTGTGTCAGTCTTTCCAGTTCTTTCGTAAACTCATAAGGGTCAGTAGCCCCTTCCGCAACCAAAATAATAAAGTGGGACTTCCCACCCTGCATTCCTTTGTTGACTCTCTCGGCGATTTCAGGAAGTGAAAACTCCATCTCAGGGACAATCACTTCTTCCGCTCCGCTGATAAGCCCGGCAAAAAGAGCGATGTCGCCGCAGTTTCTGCCCATGACTTCCACGACAAACATCCTCTCGTGCGAGGACGATGTGTCACGAAGTTTTGACACCGACTCCATCACGGTCGTAATCGCTGTATCAAAGCCGATGGTAAGGTCTGTGTAACCGAGGTCATTGTCGATGGTCCCGGGAATCGCAACAGTGGTAACACCTGCGTCATGGAGATCCTGCGCTCCGCGGAAGGTCCCGTCGCCTCCGATGACAATGACAGCATCAATGTTCCGTCTCCGAAGTGTCTCCACGGCTCTTTGCACTCCCTCGACAGAGTTAAAAGCTGTACAGCGAGCCGTCTTGAGGATCGTGCCTCCGCGCTGCAAGATTTCACTGACACTGCGTGAATTCATCGGCACCATCGTGTCGTCGATAAGCCCATGATATCCTCTCTCAATGCCTATCATTTCATAGCCATGATAGATGCCGGTACGCACGACGGCGCGGATGGCCGCATTCATGCCCGGCGCATCACCACCACTGGTTAGAATTCCTATTCGCTTCACGGGCTCCTCCTTTACCCTCTCATTATACCCACCGATTGCTAAGTCTGCGTGAAATTTGAGTAAAGCCAAAAACATATAAGTATCTATTCCTACAAAAGTCCTACGACTGTTGCCGGTATTTCTGCATTTGTCATAGGGCTTTGATAATTAGCAGTGCGCTTTTCATCAGGAAGACGCACTCTCCGGCTCATTCTCTATTCGATATCCATTGACATCGCATACTTACATTTCGACTCTATCATTGATTGGTGATATTTCAGAGATCGATAAGGAAGAGCTTGTATCTCTATATATAAAGATCCTTTCCACCATGGCAGAAAGGATCGATGCAAAGAGAAAATTCATTTCTTTAGCGGACCACGACTCCTTCGGGAGTAAATCTCTCCCGGAGTTCATCGAGTAGTTCTTCCTTCAATTCCACCTTTACGTTACGCACCCTTCTCGTTTGGCGGCAGGAAGCATCAAACAGGAGTATCTGATGGGGTCCGGGGAATCTTTTGAGGAGGTACATGAGGTTTTCCACCAGCTCATCCTCCCATTTGTCGAGTTTAATGTAGAGTCTCTCCAGTGCCTCATCCACTTCCATTTCACTCAAAGAGTCCATCTCCATGAGGAGGATGGTCGGGGCCTGTTCCTCTCTGAACTGAAGTCTTCCTTTCAGGAAGAAATACTTCTCTTCTTCAATCAGTTGTCTCGCTTCCTTGTAAAGGGAAGGGAAAACAATGGCTTCCAGAGTCTCGAACTCATCTTCCAGCTCAAGCACCGCCATGGGATCCCCTTTCTTCGTCGTCTTGAGGATCACCTTTTTAAGCATGGCCATAACTTCTACCACGCGATCGTCACTGCTCTCATCAAGTTCGCAGATCTCGGCAAAGCTTATTGCTTTGGTTGACGCTCTGAGAGCAGAAAAGCGCGCCATCGGATGACCCGAGAGATAGACGCCGAGCACTTCTTTTTCCATCGACAGAAGCATCTCTTCATCGTATTCTTCCAGTGTCTTTGGCTCAGAGGTCGGTTCAATCATGTCATCAAAGAGACTGATCTGACCCGGTGCATTCGTCCTTGAAGAGCGTTGGATTCCCTCAATCTGCGAGTCATAGCGGGAGAGAAGACTTCTCCTCGTCTCATCTAGGCAGTCAAGGGCGCCCGCCTTGATTAGAGATTCTATCGCCCGCTTGTTGAGCTGTGAAGCTTCCAACCGCTGAAGGAAATCTTCAAAAGTGGTATACGGCCTCTCTTCCCTGCCGCGCTCAATCGCCGCAATCAGAGCTCCGCCTACATTTTTGATCGCTCGCAGCCCAAAGCGAAGAGCATTTCCTTCCACGGTAAATGCATCACTTGCATGGTTGACACAGGGAGGAAGGAGTTTGATTCCGAGCTGACGGAGATCTTCCAAGTACTCAGCGAGCTTCGAGGTTGTACTCATGACGCTACTCATAAGAGCCGCCATGTATTCCAAGGGGTAATGTGCTTTTAAGTAAGCCGTCTGGTAGGCGATGATCGCATAGCCGGCGGCATGAGATTTATTGAAAGCGTACTTCGCAAAGTCCACCATGGCGTCAAAGATCTGTTGTGCCTGGGCTTCATCGAGACCCAGTGCTACTGCGCCGGGAATATCTTTCCCATCTCCATAGAGGAAAGTCTGTCTTTCATGGGTCATCACATCCATATGCTTTTTACTCATGGCACGGCGAACAAGATCACTTCTTGCGTAGCTAAAGCCTGCCAGTTCGCGCACAAGCTGCATGACCTGCTCTTGGTAGATGATGACACCCCCACTCACGCCGAGGATGTCTTTTACCTTCGGGTGAACGTAGCGGACCTTGGTGGGGTCTGCTCTGTTGGCAAGATACGTGGGGATGCTCTCCATCGGGCCCGGGCGGTAGAGGCTGATGCCGGCGATGATATCTTCAATGGAGCGAGGACGAAGCTCCCGGAAGAAATTCCTCATCCCTCCGCTTTCGAGCTGAAAGACCCCGAGAGTATTGCCAGAACTCAGGAGATCAAAAGTCTTTTCATCATCCATCGGCAGGTTATCGACATCAATCTTGATTCCCCGCTCTTTTTCTATGTTTTCAACGGCGTGTTTAATAATCGTGAGGTTTCTGAGCCCCAGAAAGTCCATCTTGACGAGTCCCAGTTCCTCCAGCGTTCCCATTGGAAATTGGGTACTGATGGACTTGTCCTGGAGATAGAGCGGGACATAATGCTCGACAGGCTCTTTACTGATGACGACACCGGCGGCATGGGTGGAGGCGTGACGCGGCACTCCCTCTACCTTTTTTGCCATGTCAAGAAGTAATGCCACATCCTCTTCCTGGGCAAGTTCTTTCAGGCGATGGCTTTCTTCCAGCGCTCGCTCGAGCGTCATGTAGAGTGAAAACGGGATGGCCTTTGCAACCTTATCGACCTGGAAGAGTGGCATACCCAGCACTCGCCCGACGTCGCGGACAGCGGCTCTGGCACCGAGCGTTCCAAACGTAATAATCTGTGCTACATTTTCTTTTCCGTACTTGTCGCTGACGTAGTCGATGACTTCCTGGCGTCTTTCATCCTCAAAGTCAATGTCAAAGTCCGGGAGAGTAATCCTCTCCGGATTTAAAAATCTTTCAAACAGGAGTTCGAACTTCATCGGGTCCACCGTCGTGATGTCGAGTGCGTAGGCAACGAGCGAACCTCCTCCGGAACCTCTTCCCGGACCGACGGCGATGCCGGCGTCCTTGGCAAACTTAATAAAGTCCCAGACGATGAGGAAGTAGTCTTCATAACCCATCTCTTCAATGACACCCAGTTCGTATTCCAGGCGCCGTCTGTGCTCCTCCCAGTTTTTTGGATAGCGCTTCTTCAGTCCTTCAAAAGAAAGTCGTCTCAGGTAGTGAGCGGGCGTCTCTGCTTCCGGCGCTTCAAAGCCCGGCAGATGAGTCTGCCCAAAGGTGAAATCAAAATGGCACTCCTCAGCAATCTTTGCTGTATTGTCTATGGCTTCGGGATGCTCCCGAAAGAGCGCTCTCATCTCTTCTTCACTTTTCAGGTAGAACTGGTCTGTCTCAAAGCGCATGCGATCCGGCTCAGAAAGAGTCTTTCCTGTCTGGATACAAAGGAGCACGTCGTGGACGGATGCATCTTCCCGTTCCACGTAGTGCACGTCATTGGTGGCGACGAGCGGAATCGACAGCTCTTGTGCGAGTTTGACAAGGAGCGGATTCACCCTGTGTTGATCAGCGATGCCGTGATCCTGGATTTCCAGGTAAAAGTCTCCCGGAAACATATCCCGGTACCACATGGCGGCAGCAGCGGCATCCTCCTCTCTTCCAGCGAGAAGAAGGGAGGCGACCTCTCCTTGCAGACAGGCAGACAGAGCGACCAACCCTTCTGTATAGCCTTCCAGCATTTTTTTGCTCACGCGAGGCTTGTAATAGAAGTTATCGACAAAGCCGCACGAAACCAGGTGAATAAGGTTTTGATAGCCGATTTCGTTTTTTACAAGGAGGACCAAATGGTCATTACGTCTGGCGTCCTCACCCTGGACGTAGACCTCACAGCCGATGATGGGCTTGATGCCGTTGGCTTTGGCGGCCTTATAGAAGTCCACCACGCCAAACATCGTGCCGTGATCGGTGATGGCAATGGCTTCCATCCCCAACTGTGCAGCGCGCTTGGTCACCTTTTCAACGCGGGCAAAGCCATCCAGCAAACTAAATTCGGTATGCAGGTGCAGGTGAGCAAAACTCATCAGATCTCCTCTCCCATTTCTTCACATAGTGCCATGAGCCGCTTCATCCGGTGATTGACTCCGGACTTACTGAGTGGCTTTTCCAGTCTCTCCCCGATCTGCGCCAGGCTCATCTCCGGATATTCGAGCCTAAGAAGGGCTACTTCTGCCAGGTTCTCCGGCAGGTTCAAAAGCCCCACGCGACGCGAGAGTGCCTCGATACACTTCAGGTGGCGCTGACTGGTGGCAATGGTCTTGGCGATATTGGCTGTCTCGAAGTTGACGGAGCGGTTGACATCAGCTCGCACCCCTTTAATGATGCGAATGTCTTCCAGTTCAAGGAGCGCTTTGGTCGCTCCGATCAGCGCAAACACCTCCGAGATATGTTCGGCCGATTTGATATACACGTAATGGGCTCGCTTTGCCTTTCGCACCGAGCTCGAAATGTCATAGTCAAGAAGAAGGGACATCAGACTCTGCGCAAAGAGCCATCCGTCGACTCGAAACGAGAGATGGTAGTCGCGATGAGGATCACTCACCGAGCCACTTCCGAGAAACAGCCCTCGCAGATACGCCCGACGGGTCACCTCTCCCTCCAGTGCTTCCAGCGGAATCGTTGCATTCAGTTCCCCCTGCTTGTCGAGCACGTGGAGTTTGAGGAGATAACTCTTCGCCTCTGTAAGCACCACCTCGTGGCGCGGAAAGCTTCCATAACCTCCTCGTTTGCCGAGGTACTTGGCTCTCACTCCCTGCGCCTTGAGCTGCGCAAAAAAATAGCGAGCCAATGTCGCTTCTTTGCTCCAAAAAATAAACTGTTCATCACGGAAAGAACCGCATGCGCGCAGAAACCCCGAAAACTCAGCCCAATGGCTTCGGGTGGCGTCAAAAAGTGATCGTTTTACGTCGTCTGTATAGGACATCAGGCCTCCTGACGCAGCGCCTTACGCACAATGCTCAATTCGCTCGTGTGCATGTTCAGTTTCTCTAATCTTTCTTCGGGCATGTAAGCAACCTCCACGAACCCCTCCCGCCAAAGTGGACGAGGCTCCCCGCTTACTTGCTCCATCAAAAACCAGAGAACACGCTTGCTCTGGATATTACCCTGTACATAAAACTGAAAATATTTCCACCCCAAACGGCGACGGATGCGAGCTTCTATGCCTGCTTCTTCCAAAACTTCTCGAAGCGCGGCCTGACGAAGGGACTCCGCCGGTTCTACATGCCCTTTAGGCAACACCCAGCGACCCCTTCGGGTTCGAAGCAACAACACCCTGCGCTCCTTGAGGACGACACCACCTGCACTGATGATCATCTATCCCCCTAATATGGACCTATTATACCAAAAGGCACATAAAAATACACCTGCGGACCCACCTGAGCAGCTAAAGCGGTGTTTTCTCCCCCTCTTTCCTATGCTAGAGATGAATATATAGAGGTCGAGCAGATGATAAATGACGTTTTGCGAAAGCCTTTCATCCAAAGCAAACACGCTCCTTTAGAGGGAGCATGTTGAATTTGTATTTAGGGGACAAGCTCTTTTGTCTTAGAGCCACTCCCCATATTTCTTCATATAGAGCCACTTGATGCCCTGCGTCGTAAGCGTATAGGCAGTTAACAGAAGGAGAAGCCAAGGAATATAAGTCATCGGGAGTGAGCGCATCTGCAGCAATTCACCTAATGGCGTAAAGCCGATCAGGACCACAACGATCGCTACAAGAGAAGTGGAAAAGATGAGCGCTTTTGATGCCATGCTCTGGAAGAAGGGAATCTTCGAAGTTCGGATCGTGTGGATGATGAGCACCTGAGAGAGACTTCCCAGGACGAACCAACCCGCATGGAAGAGAGGCTCTTGCGCCACACTGTTGGCTCCGATGATAAACCAGAGAATCAGGAAGCACAGGATGTCAAAGACAGAGCTGACGGGGCCTAAAATGGCCATGAAGCGTTTGATCGTCTTTGTCTCCCACTTGCGGGGTTTTTTCATGTACTCGAGATCCGCTTTGTCGAAGGGAATCCCCATTTGCGAGATATCCGTGAGGAGATTTTGGGTGAGAATCTGCAGCGGCAGCATCGGCAGAAACGGCAGGAAAATGGATGCGATCAAAACGCTGAACATGTTCCCGAAGTTGCCGCTCGCTGCCATCTTTATATACTTGACGATGTTTCCGAACGTTCTTCTCCCCTCCAGAACTCCTTCTTTCAGCACGAGAAGATCTTTCTTCAAAAGGATGATGTCGGCTGTCTCCTTCGCGATATCCACTGCGCTGTCGACGGAGATACCTACATCCGCCCGCCTCAGGGAAGGGGCATCATTGATACCGTCCCCCATGTATCCCACGGTGTGTCCACTGTCCTGGAAGGCCTGAACCACGCGCTCTTTCTGCGCCGGAGAGAGTTTGCTAAATAGGTTGCAGGTGATGATGGCGCCCTTCAGTTCTTCTTCCTCCATCCCCTCAACGTCTTTTCCACTGAGATGCGTGGAGACATCCATACCCAATTGAGAGCAGACATGGATCGCTACACCTTCACTGTCTCCTGTGAGAACGACCGTCCTCACCCCGTGTTCCTGAAGAGATCGGATCGCTTCCTGAGCACTTTCTTTCGGAGGATCGAGAAATCCCACAAAGCCGATCAGTGTCATACTGCTTTCATCATTGACACTGAACACCTCGATACCAGGGACTTCCAGTTTTTGGGCCACAGCGATCATGCGCAGACCCTGTGCGTTGAAATTCTCATAGGTTGCGAGTGCTTTGTTCCGCAGTTCCTGCGTCAGTTCTTTGTATTCTTCCCCGACTTGTACCCCGGTACAGATGGCCAGCATCTCCTCCACTGCGCCTTTTGTTATGAGGTGGCGGCTCCCATCCTCCTCTTCGAGTACGACGCTCATTCTTCTTCGCTCAAAGTCAAAGGGGATCTCATCGATTCTCTTATCTGCCTCAATGAGGTGAGTCAGTCCTTCTTTTTCTGCTCGGCTGATAATCGCGAGGTCCATCAGGTTCTTGAGCCCCGTCTGATAGTGGCTGTTGAGATAACTTTCCTTCAAGACGGCCTGATCATCCTCCCCGAAGATATTGATGTATTTTTCCAGGACGATCTTGTCTTGGGTAAGTGTCCCGGTCTTGTCTGTACAGAGAATGTCCATCTCTCCAAATGTCTGAATCGTACCGAGTGTCTTTACGATGACATTTCTCCGACTCATCGCAACCGCCCCTTTTGCCAGGGTGGAAGTCATGATCACCGGGAGCATCTCCGGAGTAAGACCGATGGCAATAGTGACAGCGAAGAGAAGTGCCGCAATCCAGTCGCCCTTCGTGAGCCCATTTACGATAAAAATCACCGGTACCATGATGAGAGTCAGACGGATGAGAAGACCGCTGACGGAGTCTACACCCCGTTCAAAGCTATTCTTTGGCGGATCGGCAGAAAGCGCCCGTGCCATACTTCCAACATATGTCCCATTGCCCGTATACAAGACGACCGCTGTCGCGCTCCCGCTGACGACATTGCTGCCCATGAAGCCGATGCTTTCAAGATCCGTCAGTGACTGCGCTTCTTTTCTTACCTCTGCGAACTTCTCCGCAGGTGCGGATTCCCCTGTCAGGGCTGCCTGCGCAATGAATGTATCTTTGGTGGAAAGAAAGCGGATATCTGCGGGAATCATATCTCCGGCTGCAAGTTTGACGATATCTCCGGGAACCAGTTCTTCCATCAGGATCTCAACCTCTATGCCTCCTCGGATGACATCGACCTTGTTGGAAATCATAGCCGAGAGTTCTTTTGCCGCAGCATCGCTGCGCGCTGACTGTACAAAGGCAATCGTAGAAGAGACGGCGATCAGAAACAAAATCATCCCGACAGTCACATAATCGGGGGCAGAAGAAATCGCCGCATCCATGACAAGTGTGATGACGGCGATAATGATCAGCATCATATTAAAAGGGTTGACGACGGCTTCGCGAAATCTTTTATAAAGTGTATGTTCACTGACCGATGTCAGGACATTCTTTCCTGTCTTTTCAAGCCGTACTTTCGCTTCTTCTTGCGTCAGTCCCTGAGAGGTTGTTAAGAGCTCAGAAAAGACAGCAGCAGGTTCCTGTACTGCGAAACTTCTCAGGTTCTTCTCCAGCTCTCTGTCTTCAGAGGGTGAAGAGGGGCGGAGTTGATTCTTGCCCGTCATAGCGGTCCTCGGTTCTTACAAGTTGAGCTTGAGGTCTCCCTCCTTGATCCAGCCCATCTTTCGTAGGATGTATGTGAACAAAAGTGTCAGTACTGCGGGTAGGACAAAGTGCAAAATAAGTATATTCGTGTAGAGAGAGGCTCCCCCTCGTCCAATGGCATTCATCGCGTTGATCGTTCCGATCTGCCCGACAAAACCGCAAGTACCCATGCCGGAGCCGATAGGAATATTCTCCATCTTCATGACGACGGTAGCGATAGGGCCGGTGATGGCTGCCGTAAGTGTTGGGGGAATCCAGATCTTCCAGTTACGCACGATGTTGGACATATGTAACATGCTCGTTCCGATGCCGACAGCGATGACGCCTCCGGTTCCATTATCCCGGTAGCTCATCACCGCAAAGCCGATCATCTGGGCGCAGCAGCCTGCGGTGGCAGCACCTCCGGCAAGTCCTGCAAGACCCAGCATCATGCAGATGGCGGCGGAGCTGATGGGAAGGGTGAGGGCGATTCCTATCAGCAGGGAGACAGCTATGCCCATCCAGAAAGGCTGGAGCGTCGTAGCGACCATGACCAGCTCTCCCGTCTTTGTCATAAAGGCTGCAATGCCCGGGCCGATAAGCTGCGCGACGAGCACACCGGAGAGAATCGTCACGGTAGGAGTGACTATCAGATCGATTTTCGTCTCCTTCGATACGACTTTTCCCAGCTCTGCCCCGATAATTGCTGCGACAAAAGCTCCTACAGGTCCTCCGAGGAGGTTACCGGCGTAGCCGACAATCGTCGCGGAGAAGAGGACGAAGGGAGGCGCTTTCAGAGCATAGGCCACGGCAACGGCTATGGCCGCCCCTGTCATGTCTCGTGCAAAAGGCCAGATGACGTCGCTCAGAAAGGGAATCCCAAGACTCTGCCCCAGTGTGTTGAGGATCGTGCCCACAAGAAGACTCGCAAACAGTCCCAGCGCCATGGAGCTCATGGCCTCAATCAGGTAGCGCTGTACACTGAACTCGATGTTCTTACGCGCCAGAAACTGCTTAAACTTCCCCGTCTGTTGTTCGTTTTCCATTGGATCGGTAACCTCATTTCGTGTTTCTCGGTTATCACCGGAAATCTATGTTGAATTCTCCGTAAATATACCCTGTCAGACTTTGTTTTTCAAGTGCTGCAATAGGATCGAAAACAAACCGCCCGAGGGCAGTCTGAGTTTTTTATTCGATGGTGAAGATGTCCGGGTGCTCTTTAAGAACCTGTTTGCCTTCTTCCAGCTGCTCCCGGAAGATTCCATCGGGGACTCGGGAACCTCCAGTAGCCCAGTATACGTAGCGGATGTCCTCTTCTCTGATTCCTTCTTTTTCCAGGTATGCTTTTCCCGCTTCCGTACTCATATAGTACGGGAGTAGAAGACCTGCACAGGCAGAGGGTTCGCACTTGATCCCTTCTTCCTGAAAGAGCCGATACTGCATCGCCTGCAGGGCTTCATCTTTTACTGTGTAGATGCCACTGAGGACTTCTTCCATCTGCTCGCATACAAAGCCGGAGGGCTTGCCGACCGCCAGGCCATCAGCCAACGTCTTTCCGGTAAGACCGATATCCTGCACGCGGATCTCCTCGCCTTTTCCTGTGGCCATGCCCAGAAGGACAGCCGGCGCTTCGAGGGGTTCAGCGAAAAAGATATGCACACGGTTTGCGTAGAGAGCTTTCAGTGCATATGCGATGCCGCCCGGAGCTCCGCCGACCCCACAGGGAATCGACACAAAGAGCGGATGTTCTTCTGTGATATTATCGGGAAGTTGTGCCTGCAAGTCATACCCTGCTTTGCTATAACCCCAGAAGAGACGAAGGCTTCTCTCATCATCCACGAAGTACCCCTTAGGGTCTTTCTCACTGGCTTGTCTTCCTCTGATCACAGCCTCGGAATAGTCGCCATCATATTCGATGACTTCGGCGCCGCGGGAGCGGAGAAGCTCTTTCTTCCACTCCTTCGCATCCGCGCTCATGTGGACATACACCTGAAATCCCAGAGATCTTCCCATGAGACCTATACTCATCCCTAAGTTGCCCGTCGAGGCAACATGCAGGGAGTACTCCCGGAAAAAGTCCATCCGAGAAGCGAGATCACTCATCCGATCCTCTTCAGTAATGACGCCCTCTTTGAGCGCCAACTCTCTTGCATGGGAGAGGACTTCAAAAAATCCTCCTCTGGCCTTGATGCTCCCGGCTACCGGAAGTGCGCTGTCTTCTTTTAACCAATGCGCCTTCGCAGGACGCCATATATGTACGCCGGTGAGCGTCTTTAGCTCCGAGTCGATGGTCGGGTTGTCAAAAAGAGCTTCCAGCAATGGGGAGAATTGATCCCAGTCGGCTCTGGCTCTCTCCATATCTGTTTGATCAAGGGTCAGTTCCTTGTTCTTTGATGGGTTGACCCAAAGAAAGGGCTTACTGACGATCAGTTCTCTCGGGACATTCATACGCTTCTCTTCTCCTCTATTTTTTGTGCCAGCTGCATAATGACCTTTGTCGTAGCATCAAAGTCGTGGCGGATCAGTGTATCTTTGCGACAGATCAGATCTTCTTCGACCGCCTCGATGCCCTTCTCTCGAAAGTAGTGTCGGTCTTCTTCCGTTGGAAGAATCTGATCGGCATGTTCCATTTTATACATCTTCAACTCTTCCGGCTCCATGACGCGGTTGTTGATCACGATGCCATCGAAAATATTGTCCTCAAGATGGTCCTGCAGCACCCGCAGATGATCCGAAACAGCGAGATGATCGAGATCGGAAGAGCACACGTCTGAACTCCAGTCACATCACGA
>CALFKA010000289.1 GCA_937880545.1 uncultured Clostridia bacterium
GGGTTCAATGGCGACAGAAATAACAGGTTCAGGGAAATCCATCGATTCCAGAACAATCGGCTCCTGCTCAAAGCATAAGGTATCCCCGGTTGAGGTATCGCGCAAACCGACGGCTGCAGCGATATCACCGGCGTATACTTCATCGAGCTCGGATCTGTGATTGGCGTGCATCTGTAAGATACGGCCGATGCGCTCGCGTTTGCCTTTGGTGGCATTCAGCACATATGATCCTGCTTTCAGCGATCCGCTGTAAACTCTGAAGAATGCCAGTTTCCCTACGAAGGGATCCGTCATAATTTTGAAAGCCAAGGCAGAAAAAGGAGCCTTGTCATCCGGCGGTCTGGTTTCTTCTTCTTCGGTTTTGGGATTGAAGCCGACGACATCAGAAATATCCAAAGGTGAGGGCATATAGTCAATCACAGCGTCCAGCACAAGCTGTACGCCTTTATTCTTGTAGGATGAACCGCAGGTCACAGGGGTGATCTCTGTAGAAATTGTCGCCCTGCGCAGAGCAGCCTTAAGCTCCGGTATCGAAATCTCTTCCTCGGCCAGATATTTGTCGCCCAGAGTTTCATCAGTTTCAGCAATAGCCTCCACCATCTGTGCGCGCCAATTTCCCGCCTCGGCCAGGTATTCTTCCGGAATCTCCGCCTCTGTAATGGTCACTCCCAGATCCTCATCGCTGTACATCTCCGCTTTCATAGTCATCAGATCAATGATGCCGGAGAAATTATCCTCCCGCCCAATGGGCAATTGGATAGGAACAGCATTTGTACCCAGTCTTTCCTTCATCATGGAGACGACATTTAAGAAATCAGCACCGACCATGTCCATCTTATTGACATACGCCATACGCGGGACACGATAGTTGTCTGCTTGACGCCATACTGTCTCTGTCTGGGGTTCAACACCGCTCTTGGCGCACAGCACCGTGACTGCACCGTCAAGCACACGAAGTGAGCGCTCTACTTCAACCGTGAAGTCAACATGGCCGGGAGTGTCAATAATATTGACTCTGTATCCCCTCCACTCGGCAGTGGTCGCAGCAGAAGTAATGGTAATACCACGCTCCTGCTCTTGCTCCATCCAATCCATGGTGGCAGCACCCTCGTGAGTCTCCCCCAGGCGATGGATACGTCCGGTGTAGTACAAGATCCTCTCTGTTGTAGTGGTCTTGCCTGCGTCGATATGCGCCATGATCCCAATATTTCGGGTATTCTCTAATGAGAATTCTCTTGGCATAGCGTTAAACTCCTTCTAAAAATATGTTTTCATTCTTTCCCCGCTAAATTTAACATTTATCTGCTGTCGACATTATTCGTCTAAGGGATAAAGTTATCCGGGGAAAAAGGTTGAATGCTATTACCATC
>CALFKA010000290.1 GCA_937880545.1 uncultured Clostridia bacterium
ACGACGCTCTTCCGATCTCATTGAGCTGTTCTTCTGTAGGATTGACGATGAATTCTCCATCGATCATGCCAATCTGCACTGCACCGATTGGGCCCTGAAAGGGGATCTTCTCCGCAAGTGCGAGGACAATGGAAGAGCCGATCATGGCGACGATTTCGGGTGCACAGCTTCGGTCAATACTCAGGACTTCTGCAATGACCTGCACATCGTTTTTATAGCCATCGGGAAACAGTGGACGAATGGGACGGTCCATAAGACGTGAGGCCAGAGTCGCTTTGTCAGTAGGGCGCCCTTCTCTTTTAAGGTAGCCTCCGGGTATGCGGCCAACCGCATAGAGTTTTTCCTGAAAATCACAGCTCAGAGGGAAAAAGTCAATTCCTTCTCGTGGTTTTGCGCTGGTGACGTGCACCATCACCTGGGTGTCACTGTAACTGACCAGGACGGTCGCATCGCTTAGCGGGGCAAACTTTCCAACCACTACTTCCAGTGGTCTGCCGGCTAATTCGAAGCGAAAGGTCTGTTCTTGCATTCTTTCCTCCTTAGGAATCTTTACTGAAAAAAGATGGGAACTCTCCCATCTTTCTTTATTTGCGCAGTTTGAGTTGTTCGATCAGAGCTCGATATTCCTCAATGTCTTTGTTTCTGACATAATTGAGTAGGTTTCGACGTCTGCCAACGAGCTTGAGCAGTCCCCTTCTCGTGTGATGATCTTTCGGATGCAGTTTCAGGTGTTCATTCAGCTCGTTGATGCGGACTGTCAAAACGGCGACCTGCACGCGGGAAGATCCGCTATCATTTTCGTGCGCGCGAAATTGAGAAATAATCTCTTGCTTTCTTTCTTTATCCATTTTCATCTCCTGTTATTGATTCTCCCTGAACTAGGCAGCGGTCGGAGAAATCCTACTGCCGAGTCCTGGGAACCTATACTATACTATCACAAACAGCAATAGGTGTAAACGGCTACTTTGCTATATCTGCGAGAAATTTCTCGATATAACTCAGATGTTCATCAAGGGCTTTTAGTTGAGTTTTCGAAATCGAAATCCCTCGATCTTTGAGGCTCTCCATGACCGCAGACGTCATGTTCTCAATATACTCACGCCCCTTATCACTTAAATCGACTAACACAACACGACGATTGTTCTGATCATACTTGCGCTCGACCATATCTTTTCCAACCAGTACATCGACAATCTTTGTCAGTTGCTGATTGGAAACATCTATCTGTCGCGCTAATTGGGTCATATTCATCATCCCTTTTTCACTGAGGCTGGTCAGTGCAGACAGCTGTTTTCTGCCGATCGGGTAGCGCGAGCTGATATTTGGTGTGAAAATCGCCCGTCGCACAGAAGTGCTGAGATGGATGATCCGATTCATGATCTGCTTTTCTTTATCCATTGGTTTCTCCTTCTTTCTTTTCAGTTTGGGTCAAAAAATACAGCCTGGTCGTCTCGACATCACTGGCAATTTGATCGATGAGCGCCTGTTTGTTATCAAAAGTCATCTCGTCACGGATGAAACTTAGGAACTCAAGCGATACTTCTTCTCCATAAAAATCTCCGTCCACATCGAGCAAAAATGTCTCGATGCTGAAGGGTCTCCCCGGAAAAGTCGGGCGATTCCCCACACTCGTCACACTTTCAAAGATTTCTCCTCGTACATGCGCTCTAGTAATATAGACGCCTTTTCGAAGTGTGTAGAGATTGGCTCTGACGCCGAGATTCAATGTCGGAAAACCCAATGTCGCTCCCGTACCGTACCCTTTCATTACTCCAGCCTTATAGGTGTACGGCCTCCCCAGGCAGCGATTGAGTTTTTCGATGTCTCCAAGAGACATCAGTTCCCTGAGAAGAGTGCTGCTAATAATATGTCCATCAAGAAGGTCGGCTTCTACTTTAATCACAGGAATATCCAGTGATGATGTCGGATCACTGCCTCTGAGATCGGAAGAGCGTCGTGTAGG
>CALFKA010000291.1 GCA_937880545.1 uncultured Clostridia bacterium
GTTCGGATTGGCATTTTATACGGTGTATACCTCGGGAATCACAGACCCCTTCGTTTATTTAGCCTTCTGGGTTTTCTTTACACCACTTATCAGCCTGGGCATTCTGTTCAATGTGTGGCGAATGAGTTCTAAGGCAAAGAGGAAGATAGGGGAGCCCTTGTTCTATCAGCCCATCCGGATGATGCTCTACCCCAATCGTGTGCGGATCAGCTATCCGGGGAAACAGCCTTACAATCTCCCCTTTGACCGTATCACTCGCTCTTTGGAAACCAAGAAGTACTTTGTGATGTTTGTCGCGAAAAGCGTCTTGTTTATCAGAAAACAAGATCTTCCCAGTGCAGAAGCCTATGATTTTTTAAAGAAGAATATCAAGCCCAAGAAATTATACATCGGCTATTGAGCGCAGGAGAGCAATCTCCTCACCATATCCCTCGACATCATTGGGGGTCTCCAGATAAAACGGGAGATTCTTTAAAAGAGGGTGGTTAATGACACTTCGGAAAGTTTCGATCCCCAGAGACCCCTGACCGATTTTCTCATGTCGGTCCTTATGGGCGCCGAGGGGATTTTTTGAGTCATTTAGGTGTACTGCCCAAATATTTTTCACTCCAACAATATCTTCAAATTCGTCAAGTACCCCATCGAGGTTCTCCTTAATGTCGTAGCCTGCTTCCCAGAGATGGCAGGTGTCTATGCATATGCCCAGGTTATCGGGATTTCCAAGTGCTTTGCGGATGGCCGCCAGCTCTTCAAACCTCGATCCGATTTCACTGCCTTTACCAGCCATGGCTTCAAGGGTGAGTTTGACATGTGGCACCATGGGAAGGAGTTCGTCGAGAATTCTCACAATGTGCTCTGTGCCGACTTCTACACCCTGTCCGACATGTGAGCCGGGATGGAAGTTATACATGGCTCCGGGCAGGAGTCTCAATAGATCTACTTCCATCGCCTCTCGGGCAAAGGTGCGCACTTCCGGCTTGGCAGAAGCAGGGTTGTAGGTATAAGGTGCATGGCAGAGGAGGGGACCGAAGGAGTGAGTGGCTGCCAACTCGAGAAAAGCTTCTTCGTCCTGTTCGTCTCGCTTACGAAGTGCGCTCCCTCTGGGATTGCGGGAAAAATACTGAGCAGTATTTGCATTGATGGAAAGGCCTTCCTTGCCCAGTGCCAAAAAGCCGTTGGAAATTGTCAGGTGGGGACCCAAAATCATAATGAACTCCTTAAAGATAACAGGTGAGATAGATACATGTGCCATAAGTGTAGAGATAACGGCTCGTGTTTGAGCGTGTATTCTAGTAGTTACCCAATATGGGTTTGCCTTTTTCTCTAGATGTGAGAACGCTCGTCATTTCTAGAGATAATGAAACGGTTTAGCAGATGGAGCCAAACCGTGTGAAGGAAGGATTAATACAGCACGCAAGCCGTATAGGTGAGGGAGTTTTTTCCGTAGTAGTAAGGAAGACCTGCATCGCGGCAAACATGGATAATAAAGAGCCCATAGCCCTCCATGCTTGAGAGCGCCTTATCCGGGAAACGACATTCTTTAGGGAAGGAGCACTCTTTGCAGAAGTGGCATCCTCCTGCACCAAGACATAATGCGTCCGGGTATGTCTTTCGGATCTCTTCTGCAAAGTGGCGGAAGTTGACCATATGTCTCTTTTCCGTTTCCTGGTATGTCTTGGTGTCGAAGGTTTTCGTCATGTATCCGGTGGTCTGGAGTAAAATTCCGTTTGTGTATCCTTGCATCTGCTTCTGACATTCCTCGATCGTGCCACAATTCGGAGGACAGGTCCAGTTTTTATTATAGGTATGGCATTTGTCGGCAGCACACATCTCACGGACATCCTCTCTCGCTATGAGAGTTTTCGGATCTAAAGGAGCGGCCGCATCAAAACTCATTTCTTTTGCTTTTTCAATCCAATCAATCATTGTGTATCTCCTAGAGGAATTGTACATATCATTGCCAAAATGTGTTTGTATTCAATAAAGATACCCCAGTTGGATGATGAGAATTTACGGATTTTATCTTGATAGCAGAGGGAAGGGAAGTGTTCCGGTTGCGATACAAGAGGGCAAATTCATTGTGATAATTATCTTAAGAAAAAAGTGTGTCCCTGAGTAATTCGCTCTTTTCAACACACTTCTCATCAACTGGTTCATTTTAGAAATCAAATGAATTTTCCGGAAGAATTATTCTTTTTTCGTTTCCTGATTATTCAGGGCTTCACTCATGCCGTAAACCGCCTCTACAGGCTGCGTAAAGATGAGGCCTTTGCCAGGAGTATTTATGTCGATTTTGCTCTGGATGGCTTCAATGATGGCGTCGGAGCCTTCCTGCGTCATCAGCATGATGATAATATCCTTTTCCGGCATAATTGGAACATTGAAGACATTTGGAATCTCTTTTGTGGCAGAGCCTCTTCCGTGTACGATGGTACCCCCTCTGGCGCCTGCCTGTGTGGCAGCCTCCATTACCTCTTGGCTCATTCCTCGGTCCACAATTACCGTGATCATCACATAATTATAATCCACTTTTTCTTCCTCCGTGGCTTCCGTCTGGCTCAAGCCCCTTGAACCGTACCATTTTGTGACATTCTGCAGGGCAAGAATACCATGCGCGGGTTTTTCTAAATGAAGTTTATCCACAAGCTCTTTAGCTGTACGATTGGCAATATCTCGGGGAGCCAGGACAAACATCACTTCTTTTCTGATATCATCGAGTCCCAGAAGTTTCAGCCATTTGTTGCTGGAGGTTCCCTGGCCGAGGAAGATCGTCCCTCCCACAGCACCGGCTTCCTTCGCTATGTGAAGAGCCTTTGATGCGACCCCCGAATTTACGATGAGCAGGAGTTTTTGCATAGTAGACATCATTTCCTCCTAACGTCTTTACGATAGAGAAGCCCCAGCAATTGAAGTGCAATGACAGGAGCCATGGCGACCATGGCAATAATGCCAAAGCCGTCGATGAGTACATCCGCTCCGGGAATTCCGTTGGCGACCCCTTGGCTAAATGCCAGGATAAAGGTAGCCGCCATCGGTCCGGAAGCGACGCCTCCGGAGTCAAACGCGATACCGACGAAGAGGTCCGGCACAATTCTCATGATCACGATACTGAAGATATAACCCGGTAGTAGGAAATGCCATAGTTGTAGCCAAGGTGTCTGTATTCGGATAATAGAGAGAGCCAAACTCAATCCCACTCCGACGGATAAAAAGACCAGCAAAGCGACGCGCGATACTGACCCTCCCGTCACATCTTCAATCTGATGAGACAATACGATGACGGCAGGCTCTGCCAGCACGGTAAATAGTCCTAGGATAAAAGCGACCCCAACAGCGTAGTAGGGCGGGTATTGACTGATCAACTCGCCGATCATGCGGGAGATGTCCAGGAATCCTCCGTTGACTCCTGTCATGAATATGACGAGTCCGAGATAAATATATATGCTTCCTTTGCCGATCCGGCTTAACTGTGATTTCGTCAGCCCCTTACCCTGCCAATAGAAGAGCAGGAAGATGACGAGAATCGGTCCGATAGCCAGTGCGATTTCACTGAGTGAATGGATGAAGCTTGTCTTGAAAGGAGACCAGAAGTCCGTGGCAGTAACAGCGACTGGAAGAGTCCCTGCAAGCTCAGGTCGCCCGCTCAATGAATAGAGCATCATCACAGCCATGATAGCGCCGGCAGAGGCAATCCCTACGAGCCCGAAACTATCTGCTTGGGTCTGAAGGTCATCACCCTTCTGGGTGGAAACACTCTTCGAGAGCGCCAACAAAAAGGGGACAGTCATGGCCCCGGTGGTCGCACCGGAGGCGTCAAAACTCAGAGCAATAAACTCATTGGATGTGAAGATGGCTAAAGAAAGGATGAACAGGTAGCTGAGGAAGAAAAACTTCTTCAGAGAAAAGGATTTGACAATGCGCAGGAGACCCAGGCTCACGACGATACCAAGTCCTGCCGAGACGGCAAAGACCATGGTGTTTTTATTTAATAGGCCTGATGTGACATCCGATGCCTGTCTGGCCAGGATGTGAAGATCGGGCTCTGCGACTGAGATGAAGAAACCGATAAATGCAGCAAGGACTGCAAAAATACTGAGCTTTCTTCCAAGAGTGAGGCGCATACCGATGTATTCGCCGATGGGGTAGAGTCCCAGATCAATGCCAAAGAGGAAGATCGTCAGACCCAAAAGGATCATCAAAGCTCCGATCAGAAAACGCCCCAGAAGCAGTGTGCTCAAGGGGGTGATGGTAAAATGTAAGATCACTACAATCAGCGTAATCGGGGCAAGACTGAAAAACACCTCTTTAAATTTACTTACAATCAATCGCAATCTCCTCCTGAAAAGGATACCACACATCTAGACATTCGACACATACATGCTTCATATCGTTCAGGTTTTTTCCATGTTTCCTGTACTCAAGCTCGGGAATGCGTTATGATAAAAAAGATATATTACAAGTACAGCACTTTAGAGTGTCAGGGAGGATTTATGGCAAAGATTGTTCAGTGTATTCCAAACTTCAGTGAAGGCAGGCGTCCGGAAGTGGTTGAAGCGCTTGTCAAAACCGCTCAAAGTATCCCCGGAGTGGCTCTTGTCGACTATTCATCCGACACCAGTCACAACCGCAGTGTCTTCACACTTGTGGGAAGTGTCGAAGGCGCGGAAGAAGCCGCATTTCAGCTGACGAAGAAAGCGGCCGAGCTCATTGACCTTAGAAACCATGAGGGAGCACATCCGCGTATGGGCGCTGTGGATGTCTGCCCATTTGTGCCCATCAAAGATATGACGATGGAGGAGTGCGTTGAACTGGCGAAACGGGTAGCCGAACGGATCTACAATGAACTCGGCATTCCCAGTTTTCTTTACGAAGAAGCGGCAACGAGTGATCAAAGAAGAAATCTGGCGACGGTTCGAAGAGGAGAGTTTGAGGGAATGAATGAAAAACTCCTCCAGGATGAGTGGGCACCCGATTACGGAGAGAGAAAGGTCCACCCGAGCGCAGGGATTATGGCGATTGGGGCGAGAATGCCTCTGATTGCCTACAATATCAATCTCGACACGGATGATCTTTCCATCGCTCAGAAGATCGCGCGCATCGTTCGCAGTTCTACCGGCGGATTCAAGTATTGCAGGGCGATCGGTCTGATGATCGAAGATCGTCAAATTGCACAGGTCTCAATGAATATGATCAACTTCGAAGGCACCCCGCTTTACCGTGTCTTTGAAGTGGTCAAAATGGAGGCTGCCAGATACGGTGTCAATGTACTCGAAAGTGAAATTATCGGCATCACTCCGGCGAAAGCTCTGGCGGATTCAGCGCAGTATTACCTACAACTCAATGGATTTGACTATGACAAGCAGGTGCTTGAAAACTATCTGATGGAGTAAACAGGAGGTGTAGATGAAACTCGTAGATTATACGGTACAGGACTTTACCAGGCTGCTGGGTTCGCAAGCGCCGGCACCGGGAGGCGGGTCCGCTTCCTCCCTCGTAGGGGCGCAGGGGGCAGCACTTTGTTCCATGGTATGTTCACTCAGTATTGGAAGAAAGAAATATGAAGAACATCAGAAACTAATTCTCGATGTGAAAGAAAAGAGCGATGCCCTGACGGAGAAATTCCTCGCTCTGATTGACGAAGACACGGTTGCGTACAACAAAGTCGGCGATGTCCTCGGTATGCCAAGAGACACGGACGAAGAAAAAGCAGCTAGAAAAGAGAGCATGCAAAAGGCGTTGAAAGGCTGCACGGCTCCTCCACTTGAGATGATGAGGGTGGCAAAGGAGGCACTTCTTTTGACAGAGTCGCTCCTGGGAAAAAGCAACCTGAATGCCGTCAGTGACCTGGGTGTAGGAGCGGTATGTCTGAAGGCAGCCATCCAAGGTGCCTGGCTCAACGTCCTGATTAATGTAGGCTCCATCGAAGACAGAGAATTCACGGAAGCATACATCAAAGAAGGAAAAGAGCTGTTAGAAGAAGTGCTTAAAAAGGCTGATGATGTCTACGACCAAGTAGTGGAGATGGTGTAAAGAAGCAGAAGAATATTTCGTTATAGAAATGCTATCTCAAAGAGAAAGAGCCTGTGAAAAACAGGCTCTTTTGGCGTTTTGTATTGGGACTACTCCAGTGGCTCAAGGTGCGCCTGGAAGTGTCTGAGGATAGGTGGCTCCCAAATAATGCGATAGCCCTTGATGGATGCCGCTCTGTCACGGATATTCTTCATCGCCTCGACAATGAGATCGAGGTGGGCTTGTGTGTAGACACGTCTGGGGATAGCAAGTCGGGTAAACTCAAATTCCGCTTCGATCTGTTCGAGCGTGTCGGGATCGTTGCCCATCATATAGCTACCAATATCGCATCCGCGGATGCCCGCTTCTAAATAGAGTTCTACGGCAAGAGCTTGTCCGGGAAACTCATAGTAGGGAATGTGGGGGAGAAGTGCTTTGGCGTCGAGGAAGAGTCCATGGCCACCCGCCGGTGACTGATGGGCGATTCCTTCTTTTTCAAGAAGAGCGGAGAGATACTCTACTTGTCCGATACGGTAGTGAAGCTGCTGCTCATCGATACCTTCGAGGAGCCCGATGGCCATGGCTTCGAGATCTCTTCCGGCAAGTCCTCCATAAGAGCTATAACCTTCAAAAGAAATGACATTCGCCTTTAGTTTCAGTGCCAGTTCTTCGTTGTCTTTTGCTCCGACGAGTCCTCCGATATTTAGGATGGCATCTTTCTTTGCGCTCATGGTAAAGAGGTCACACAGCTGGAACATCTCGTGGACAATGTCCTCGATGGAGCTGTCCGTGAACTCTTCTTCGCGCTGTTTAATAAAGTAAGCATTTTCGGCAAAACGGGCTGCATCAAGGCACAGGGGCAGAGAATGCTCTTTGCAAAGGGCGGAAACTTCTCTTAAGTTGGCCATAGATACAGGCTGACCGCCGGCGGAGTTGTTGGTCACTGTCATTACCACGACGCCGATGCGACCTTCATATTCGTGCAGTAATTCTTTAAACCGTGGGAGGTCCATGTTTCCTTTAAAAGGCACTTTACTCTGGACTTCTCTTGCTTCCGGCGTCACACAGTCGATGGCTCGACCGCCCGTCAGTTCAACGTGGGCTCTTGTGGTGTCAAAGAACATATTACTGATCGCCACTTTTCCTTCTTTTAAAAGTAAGGGGAAGAGGACTTTTTCAGCGGCCCGCCCTTGGTGAACAGGCTGGACATAGTTATAGCCGAAAAGTCTGTCAGTTACTTCCATGAGTTTGTAGAAGCTGGAAGAGCCTGCATAGGATTCATCCCCCCTCATGAGACCCGCCCACTGCTCACTGCTCATGGCGTTGGTGCCGCTGTCTGTCAGCAAGTCGATGGCCACATCCTCGCTTCTGAGGTAAAAGACGTTGTAGTTGGCTTCTTTGATGGCGGCTTCTCGTTCTTCGCGTGTAAGTATCCGAATCGGTTCTACCATCTTAATGCGAAAGGGTTCCATCACATACTTTACTGCCATATACTCATCCTCCTATTTAGTGTAGATTCCTATAAATAGAATAGCATAGTTCTGGGCTTTGATAATGGAGATTCAGTGTAATAATGTTTTGTTAATGCAATATCTTGACATTATCAATCATACTCATATAATGTAATTGAGTGATAATAGTTCATCAGTAATAGGAATCAATCTTCAAAGCTCTGTATTGCGTAACGGAATTTCCATAATTACTTAGTGAAGGAGGACTTTCATGAAGCGTGAGAACGAACTGTATGAAGAGGTCTGTGAGGAGATATCACGAGTATATTTTTTGCTCTGCAAAGAAATGTCAAACGAGTCCTGTAAAGAAAGGGATGAAAAACTGAGGGATATATTTTCCGCATTCACCTTGGAAGAGGTGATAGGATTTCATGAGGTACTCGAACTACTCTGATTTTGTGCTACACTCAGAGAAAACAGGATGCATTGAAATGACTGTAAAAGAAAAAGTACTTCTGGCCTTGTTCCATTCTTTTTCCCAAGAAATATCTGGAGAAACACTGGCAAAGGAACTAAATGTGACTCGTGCCGCTGTGTGGAAAGCGGTGAATTCATTACGTGAAGAAGGACTGGAGATCACCTCATCGAGTGGGAGAGGATATGCTCTTACCTCGATGGGAGAACGATTTTGTTTGCCCTGCATAGAACAACAACTACAGACGATCGATCCAGCTTACCAAGTATTTTTTAAAGAAACCATCGACTCAACAAACAGTGAAGCTAAGCGCCTTTTAGCCTCAGGAGTTAAGGCGCCTTTTTTGGTGCTAGCAGGACAACAGTCTGCTGGAAGAGGCCGGCTGGGCAGGAGCTTTTTTTCACCTGAAGGCGGGCTGTACATGAGTCTGGTTCTGCCTGATTTTCCACTGCTCTCAGGCGGAGTGAGATACACTGCGGCAGTAGCTCTGGCGGTGGCCCAAGCGCTGGAATACCTGACAGGTAACAAGATCTCTATCAAATGGGTCAATGACCTCTATTTCGAAGGAAGAAAGATCTGCGGCATCCTCACCGAAGGTATCTTTGACATGGAAAATTCGAGGCTCAGTCACCTCATAGTAGGAGTGGGGATCAATACAAGAGAAGTCAATTTTCCCGAAGATATTCGAGATAGAGCGGGTTACTTGGTCATCAGGGATGAGAAAAAAACAGCGCTGGTCCTGGAGATCGTCCGCAGGGTCCTCGCCTATTTTTCCGTCATTGACGACCCGGTATTTCTAGAAGGATATAGGGAGCGATGTTTTATTCTGGGTGAAAGAGTCCAATTCCGCCTGGAGGAAAGAAGCATGAGCGGGAAGGCGGTCTCCATTGATGATTGGGGTGGGCTTGTCATAGAAACTCCGGAGGGTATTTTTACCCTCCAGAGCGGAGAAGTGTTTCTAGAAGAGGAAGTCTCAGTCGATTTTCAGCTGCAGCCGGACCCGCAGGACGATGACCACCGCAACGAACATCTTGACTAAATCGGGAATGATGAAGGGAAAGACACACCAGCCGAGTACGCTCCATAGCCCGATAGGACCGCTATTCTGCGTATAGACATATTGAAACCAAAGAGTTCCAAAAGTATAGCAGAGGAGCAGTCCCAGACTCATGCTGATCATTAGGATAATCGGGGAAAACCCAAAACGCTCTGTTGTCCAGCCGACGCTAAGTGCAATAAAGAAGAATCCGAAAAGATAACCACCGGTGGGTCCTGTAAGGACACCGATTCCGCCGGAAAAACCTGCAAAGACAGGCACCCCCACAGCCCCCAGAAGCATATAAACGGTAAGAGCCAGGAGGGCTCTTTTTGTCCCTAGAATTCCCGAAACAGCAAAGACAGCCATCGTCTGCAGGGTAACAGGCACGATAAGGGGAATGGATATCCAGGAGCAAACTGCCAGGATCGCCACGCTTAAAGCAATATAGGTCATAGAACGTACATTGATGATGGATTGAGTCACTATGTCACCTCTCTTTCTCCGTTGATTATAGGAGAGTAGAAGTGACTTGTAAACCAAAAAATAAAATAGGTTTACCTACCGAGGCCGCGAGGAAGTTTTGCTCTCAGTCTGACACCTGTCGCCCCCAGGATTAGGGCAGCTCCTACAGCAGAAACAGTGATAGCGATGATCATCATAAAACGGACGCTGTAGAGATCGAGGAAAACACCACCCAGAAGAGCGGCCAGGACATTTCCTAGTGTGGCAGCACTGGTGATAAATGCCTGTCCCTTTGAGCGGTCATTCGGATTCATCATCCCTGCGACAAAGTAAACAGATGAGGTGGAATAGATGCCAAAAGACAAAGCCTGCGTTGTCTGCGCCAGGTAGAGCATGGGGATTGAACCACTCAGCATTACAAGGAGCATCTTGACACCGTAAAAGACGGAACTGAACTGGAATAAGCGAGTAGCTCCAAAGCGGCGCAATAGGTAGTTAAAAGAGAGCATGGCGGGAATCTCACTAAAAGCGGAGATGGCGAGTGCAATGCCCAGCTGGGAGGAGTTGCCTCCAAGATTTCTCACAATGTGAATCGCGTAGTTGTTGAAAATACTGTAATTGAAATAAATCCCTACGATGCCGATGAGGACGGGGATAAAGATAGGGTATCGAGAGAAGAAGCGAGTCTGAAGGTCTTCGCTCTCTTGATATTCATGAGGCGGGTCTAGGGTAGGACGGAAGAAGTACAGGGCTAAAAAGAAGAGGGCTCCAAATAGCAGCATAGATCCAGGCACCATGAACATGCCGTAGCGCACGAGCACAGAGCCAAACAGGAGGGTAGCGACGGAATAGTACAGGGAAGAAGCCGCTCGGGCGATCCCGAAGTTGATGTTTCCGCCTCTAGCCATCAGATCAACTGCCATGGAGTTGACAAGGGGTTGCATGGAGTAAAGTAGGACAATATTGGCGGCAAAGATGACGGCATGTAAGTAGATGGGGAGGGGGACAAAGAGCAGAAACGCACACTGCAGACAGATGATGAGAATGTGGATCAAGAGTAGGGTTTTATGCGTGCGGACACGGCGGTCGGCAAGCGAGGCGACGAGCGGCTGTGCGACGACGGCCACTAGGTTTGCCGAGGCAAGCAGGATACCGATCTGCGAATTGTTCAATCCCAGATTCAACAGATAGACTGTTGTATAGGCAAACACGGGCATAAAGAAAACGGAGTAGAGTCCGTTGATATTTGCCAGTTGAAATGTATAGCTTCTTTTCATGCTGCCTCCGAGATGTATTCTACCATGAGAACAGGGTTTTGGGAGGAGGGGAGATGAATTTTCGAGAAGTGTCTGCCGGAACATGCTGACGTCGCCATCTTTTGCTTAATTTTGGGCTCGTGCATGAACATCTCGACTTGATATTACAAAGGCTTTAAGTAAAAAGGTGGGGAAGAAACGACTCCGTAATTGAAGTGGGTATTACATGAAGTATATGTAGCGCCTGTAATCGCAGGAGGAGGAACTAGATGAAGGACCGGTTTAAGCGGGAAAATGTCCTGACCATTCCCAACATCATAAGTTTTATTCGCATTCTTTTTATCCCGATATTTGTCTGGGTTTATCTGGGAAAGAAGGACTATTCACTCGCCGCCTTCATCATCATAGTCTCCTTTCTATCAGATGTGCTTGACGGGATCATAGCCAGAAAGACCGGAGCCGTATCGGATCTGGGGAAATTCTTAGATCCACTCGCCGACAAGCTGACCCAGGTCGTTATCATCGTCTGTCTGGCTACTAGATATCCATTGCTTTGGGTCCTCGCCATTATTTTCAGATCGGAAGAGCACACGTCTGAACTCCAGTCACATCACGATCTCGTA
>CALFKA010000292.1 GCA_937880545.1 uncultured Clostridia bacterium
CGAGATCGTGATGTGACTGGAGTTCAGACGTGTGCTCTTCCGATCTCAAAAAACAGGCAACACATATGAAGGTGCCTGAGAAACGATTTGAAAAATATTGCCTAAGTTGAATGTATCACGTGAAAAGGCAAATGGTCAATATTTTTACTATCAACGGACGAGAGGAAAAAAGAGCCACTTCCCTTTCGGAAAATGGCTCGAACTGAATAGGAGGAAAATGGCGAGTGACTATTTGCCGCTCTTGACGTCCTCGTAGAGTTCGGCAACGCGCTTCCAGTTGACGACATTGTAAATGGCGTTCACGTAGTCACCGCGGAGGTTTTTGTATTTCAGGTAGTAGGCGTGTTCCCAAACGTCAATGCCGAAAATGGGAATATATCCGTCGCCTTCCATCACAGGGTTGTCTTGATTGGGTGTGGAGGAAATCTTTAGCTTTCCTTCTTTGTTGGCTGAGAGCCAGCCCCATCCGGAGCCGAATTGTCCGACAGAAAGAGCGTTGAGTTTTTCTTTGAATGCTTCAAAACTCCCGAATTCCTTCTTGATGGCTTCTCCCAGTTCGCCTTCCGGCTCTCCGCCGCCCTCGGGACTGAGGGTGTCAAAGTAAATGTTATGGTTATAGTAACCACCGCCGTTATTGCGGATTGTTTTTCTGAGTTTTTCATCTTCGATTTTATCTAGGGAAGAGAGAAGTTCTACAATATCTTTTTTCTCGCCCAATTTTTCAACAGCATCGTTGAGATTTTTCGTGTAACCTGTATGGTGTTTTGAATAGTGTGTTTCCATAGTTAACGCATCAATATGCGGCTCGAGGGCATCATAGCTATAGGGCAATTCAAACTGTTTGTACATGTCTGACCTCCATGACTTAATTCTTTATTGTTCTATTGGCTGCCAAGTTAGTGTGTTCTAACTCGCTAATCGTACTATACCCCAATTTCTTTCGATAAACACTTAGTATCAAACGGGAGCAAGAAAATATTGTTGTAAATAACATTGACAAATCAATCGCTATAACAATATATTTGACATATTCTAATTATAGTGCTATTCTATATTTAGAATAATTCTAATGAGAGGAGGTAGAAATGTTAGAACAAATTGTGGGTCGACTCAAAGCAGCGGGTATCAAACCATCGATGCAAAGAATTAAGATCTATGAATACTTTTTCCACCACGAGAATCACCCGACGGCTGAACAGATCTACCAGGACTTGAAGAAAGAAGTTCCTACACTCTCAAAAGCGACGGTATATAACACAATTGGTCTTTTCATTGAAAAAGGACTGGTCAAATTTACCACCACCGACAGACAAAATGCCAGATATGATCTAACGGATACGGATCATGGTCACTTCATCTGCTCGGTATGTAATGAGATCTATGACTTTCCTTATCGCTTTTCAAAGCAGTACAGTGACCTGGAAGGTTTTGAGATCCAGTCGGAAGAAATCGTCATCAAGGGCATTTGCAGGAAATGCCTCAAAAAACATTAGGAGGAAAAATGTCAGAAAACAATGTCAACACCGTAAATTTTCCGCTGATCGGAACACCCGCGCCGAAGTTCGTCGCCCAAACTACGCAAGGTGAAATCAACTTCCCGGAAGACTACGCCGGAAAATGGGTCATTCTGTTTTCACACCCCGCAGACTTTACCCCTGTTTGCACCACAGAATTCATGACCTTTGCAAAAATGCACGATGAATTCAGAGCGCTGAACACCGAACTTATCGGACTCTCTATTGACTCCATCCATTCCCATCTGGCCTGGCTCCAGTCGATCCGTGGCTATACTTGGGACGGTATTGAAAGACCTGCCGTGGAATTCCCCCTGATCGCTGACCTGAAGATGGAAGTCGCCAAGAAATATGGCATGCTCCAAGGGGAATCTGATACCGCCGCTGTGCGTGCCGTGTTCTTCATCAATCCCGAAGGGATTATTAAGACCATCATGTACTATCCGGCATCTCTTGGAAGGAACTTTGAAGAGATCAAACGCGTTGTCATGGGTCTTCAGAAGTCGGAAGAAGAAGGTGTAGCACTTCCCGCTAACTGGCAACCCGGCAAAGACGTCATCGTACCTCCTCCCGGAACATGCGGAGCCATCGAAGAGAGAATGGAACTCGCTAAGGGCGAAGGCTATGAGATGAAAGACTGGTTCCTCACATTTAAAGAGGACAAATAGAGAAGTAACGTCTTAAACCATGTCACACAAAGCCCCTGCGTCAGATGTCTGGCTCGGGGGCTTTTCTCTTCTCGAAGGCTATTGAGCTACACTCTCAAACAGGTATAATGCAGACAGAGACGACGAGCACATGAACCGGAGGAAAGCTATGGTTATATTGATCGGAACCATCCGGGTGCGACTGCCTTATGCACAGTCGCTAAAAGAAAAGCGAAGAACCGGAAAAAGCCTGATGGCCAGACTTCAACAACGTCACGGGCTCTCTGTGCGAGAGATTGAAGCACAGGAACTGCATCAGCTCCTAGTCCTGGGCTTTTCCTTCACGTCCATCCATGATACGGAAGCGAGGGATATGGTCCATGAAATAGAAAAAACCGTCTGGCAGGCGATAGAGAGTGAAGGCGAACTTCTATCGCTTGAGACGGAGTTTGTTTTACCGGGGTTCTCCGATAGCTATTGATACTGTTCCGGGTCGGCAACAATTCTGTTTTTTAGATCGATGATCTTTGACTCGATCGTATCCATCACTTCAAGAAAGACTTCATCGGCAAAGCCTGTCGGATCATCAAGTCCCCAGTCCTCACTATATTTATGAGGAAGGAAGGGACACTGCACATTGCACCCCATGGTGATGAGCACATCAATCTCTGGAATGGCATCAAGCAGTTTTGGTGATTGCGTTTTCTCCATGTCTATTCCGTATTTCTTTTTCATCAGACGTACGGCGTCAGGATTGATTCTCTCTCTTTTTTCCGTACCGGCTGAATAACTCTCAAATACATCAGCTGCCAAGTGCTTTCCCAGAGCTTCTGCTATCTGTGAACGGCAGGAGTTGTGGACACAAATAAAAGCCACTTTGGGTTTTCTATCCATGGTGTTCTCTTTCTTTCTTAAGAAATTCTATGACTTCTTCCTTGCTGAGTACTTTTCCGTAAGAGACGACTTTCTCAGATCGGAAGAGCGTCGTGTAGGGAAAGAGTGTAGATCTC
>CALFKA010000293.1 GCA_937880545.1 uncultured Clostridia bacterium
GATGAGCTTGGCCTGTAGATCGGCGATGGTTATCTCGTCTTCTAAAAAGACTACCATGTAGTCATCATTGGACGTGGCCTTTACAAGGTCCATGTAGTAAGCTTCCATATCCTTCTGCGAGAGCGCAGGATCATAGGGTTTGACCCCTGGAGTGTTCTTGCTGTTGTGCTCCTGCTTGGCGACGAAAGCATTCAGGCGATCGACCACATCTTGTGGGGTAAGCCCATAGCGTTCAAGAAGTTGCTGGACATGGATGGGATAGCCTGTCGCCATGTCATAGATGGTGACCTCATGGTTTTCATCGATGTATCCTGTCTGCCACATCCCAAGAACATATGTCGTATGGACAACGATCGCCTCCTTGTCTTCAGACACCGTTGTTGTCGCCCGTAGAACATCGGCACCATCATAGTCGGGGCTTATGTTATTACTCATCCTGTTGAACATCTCCGCAATACCCCAGATGTGGTAGTCCTTGATATTTTGGTTCATCTGCTCAGCAATTTCAGGAGGCTTGCTGGCAAAGACAGGGTATTCATAGAAGCTCTTGTAATCCTCTTCTTCCGGCGAGTCCGAAAGTTTGTCGGGATGGATCAGCATGACAGGACCCTCCGTCACCATGGTCCACGTAATTTCAGGTGCGGGACGCACGACCGAGACCGTCTTCGTGAAATCCATCGCATTTCCATCCTTCGTGACGGTGATGACCAGTTCCTGCTCTCCTTCGACACTCGTATCGATCTCAGAGAAACTGACTTCATCGAAGTCGCCACTCTCGATCAGTGTAACGGGATCAAAGAAAGAGCCGAAGGCAATCTCCACCTCTCCCTCCTTGAGAACCAGTGTGGGTTTCTTTGACTCAGCGGGCGTTTCCACCGGTGTTTCAGGAATTGAGGGAGGGGGTGTCTCCACAGGCGTCTCATCAGCTGCGGGAGGTGGAACGTTCACCTCGACGCAGGCGACAAGAAGAAGGGACAGACATAAGAGCAACATCAATAATTTCTTCATAGGCGTCCTCTTTCTATATAACGTCATTATTTACATACATCAAGAACCCAGATGATCATAGAACCCTTTTTTGTATCCCACAATCACTTCGTCTGCATGGACGAAAATCGGTCGTTTGATCAGCATGCCTTCTCCGCTGAGAAGCTCGATGAGTTCCTCCTCCGAGAGACTCAGACGTTTGGTTTTCATATCCAGTTCGCGATAGAGAATCCCCGAAGTGTTGAAAAACGCAGCGATTCCCTTGGGATGCGAGCGAATCCAGTCAGTCAGTTCTTCTTTTGAAGGCGGTTGAGTCTTCAGGTCCATCAGCTCATAGGCTATGCCTCGCTCCTCCAGATCCTTTTTGGCTGCCCGGCATGTCGTACACTTATCAATACAAAATAGTCGATTCATTTGTCCTCCAGTCGGAGCGCGGCTTGATACACTTCTCTCTTCGGCACGCCCCTCTCTCCTGCAATAAGTTCAATCGCTTCTTTTTTTCTATAACCCATCTCAAGGAGTTCTTGCAGGGCTTCCTCGAGTGTGCCTTCTGCTTCACTCTCGCCCGCTCCCTCCACCACCAGCACCAGCTCTCCCCGTGGCGCTTCCTCCTTCCACTCGAGCGCCGCATCTGAGAGCGGCAGGCGGATGACTTCTTCATGGAGCTTTGTCAGTTCGCGGCAGAGTGCCACGCGCCTCTCTCCAAACACTTCCAGCATATCTGACAATACGGCGGCGATCCTCGTCGGTGCTTCATAGAAGATCATGGTTGCCTTCATGTCCCGAAGTGTCAGAAGTCGGCTTCTTCGCTCCGTCTTCTTTCTCGGAAGAAACCCTTCAAAATAAAATGGCTGTGTGGGAAGTCCACTTAACACCAGAGCATTGATAAGTGCCGTGGGTCCCGAGATGACCTCCCAGTGTAACCCTTCCTCCATCAGCCGCACGACGAGCTCATACCCCGGGTCACTGATGAGAGGCATGCCCGCATCACTCACCAGGGCGACTGTCTTGCCTTCCTTCAGAAGGGCTATGATCTTTTCGAGCCCTTTGGCTCCGTGATGGTCACTGTAGTGCATGAGTTTTGTGCGAATCTCATAGTGGCTCGAAAGCTTTCTCGTGTGACGAGTATCCTCCGTAGCGATGACATCGGCTGTCTTTAAAACTTCTATCAGACGTGGACTGGCTTCGGAGAGATTGCCGATGGGTGTGGCACATATATACAGGCTCATCTTCTCTCCTCCACGTAACCGAGTGAGCGGTAGATCTCCTTCATCTCCTGGGACTCTTCTTCTCCTCTTCGCACCAAAAACACCCTTTCTTGCGTCTTCGTCTCTCCTCCCCTCACGCCTTCGACAAACACTCTGTTGGGAGGGACATCTTCTCTTGATTGTATCATAATCACATTCTTTGGTTGAATGTTCTTCTTTTTCATTGCATCGAGAAGCTCTTCTCTGCGTGAGGCGGGATAGATCAGGCAGATGCGTCCTCTCGGAGTCAAGTACTTGTCGACCACCTGCATCAATTCAGGAAGCGACAGATAGGCTTCGCTGTGTGCCATCAAGCGCTCCGGGTCTTGTGTAAAATTCCTACCGGTGTCTGTCCGGTAGTAGGGAGGATTTGAGACGATCACATCAAAGGATGCTTCTTGAAGTGCGAGGGAGCGTATGTCTGCCTCTACGACTTTCACCCTCTCCTCAAGCCCGTTGATCTCCACCGATCTCTTCGCCATATCGGCATAGCTCTTTTGGATCTCCACCGCTGTGACCTTCGCCCCCTTCACATATGCGAGAAGAAGAGCAATCACGCCGCTTCCCGTGCCGATCTCCAGCACCTGTTCATCCGCCGCTACATCCGAAAAGCCACTCAGAAGCACGGCATCTGTTGTGAACCGCACGCCCTTCTTCTTTTGGTAGATCAGAAGTTTTCCGGGAAGGAGTTTCTCAAGCACTTCCATATGCGCAAAAAAAGCACAGGGAGAACCCTATGCTGTAGGCTTTCTGCGTCGTCTGGGACGCGATCGCCGTTTGGATTTTGGTTTTGGCTTTCTGACTTTCGCCGGCTCCTCTTTGGGGAGCAGCTCTTTGTGGTCGATCCATTCGAACTCAAAGACATCTTCCTGATCTTTGTTTATACGCAGGCGCAATTTTCCCATCAGGTGGTTGCACTCCACGACGGTGGCTTCCTCTCCCTTATAGATGAGATTTGTGCCGACTTTCGGCATGAGTTTACGCATATGAACGTAGTGCTCTTCTTCATAGTTCAGGCAGCACATCAACCGACCACAGAGTCCGGAGATCTTTGTGGGGTTGAGAGAGAGATTCTGATCTTTTGCCATCTTAATGGAAACCGGGGAGAAGTCGGCCATCCAGCTGTTGCAGCAGATCTCTCTACCGCAGTTACCTAAGCCCCCCAGAGTCTTGGCTTCATCACGCACGCCTACCTGACGCAGCTCGATGCGGGTGTGGAAGACCGAGGCCAATTCTCTGACGAGTTCGCGGAAGTCCACGCGCTCCTCCGAGGCAAAGTAGAACAAAATCTTATTCGCTTCAAAGGTATATTCTACGCTCAAAAGTTTCATATCGAGCCCATGCGAGGAGATCTTCTCCTTTGCAATCTCAAAGGCCCGCTTTTCTTTCAGGCGGTTTTCTTCTAAATTCAGGCGATCATCCGGTGTGGCAATACGGAGCACTCTTTTCAGGTCCGGCGGCAGACTCTCATCTTCCCGCTCGAAAATATCCGTAAGTGCCGTGCCGAACTCAATGCCACGAGCCGTCTCGACGATGACATAATCCCCTTTTTGAATGGGCAGATCCTGCGCCCAGAAATGATATATTTTGCCCGCTTTTCGGAAACGGACGCCGACTATATTTTTCAATCTTCCTCCTTACGAAAGACGTCCTGCCAGCTGTAAAAACAGGGAGAGAAGGACAGCTCCTGCGGGAGCATTGGACTCCAGCCTCGCTTTTGCCTGCTCGATGAGCGCCGTACTGGAGGCGCTGTCTGAGCCGACCCAACGGCTCTGACGGGCAAGTTCTTTCTTCTTGTCGGGATAGTAAAGATGGGTGGGAGACCCGTGTTTTCGAAAAAGCGACAGATCTCGAAGCCACATGAGGCAGTGCTCGAGAAGCAGCGATGCCTGCCGGCGATCGGTCTGATACTCTCGGGAAATTCGTACCAGCGCCACCCGGTCATTGAGGTACAGCGCTTCAAAGATCTCCTCCGGTTTGTGAAAGAGCGTCTGCAGTTCTTCATCTTCTAAAATCTGCACGGCTCTTCGGAGGCTTCCGCCACTGAAGCGGGCGGCGAGCCTTCGGTCTTCTTCTCCATGATTTTCAGGGAGTCCTGAGAAGACTTCCTCTTCGCTCAGTGTCTCAAAGGTGTAGGTGAGTACGCGCGAGCGCACCGTCTCTAAGAGCCCTGAGACATTGGAGCTGATCAGAATGATGCTCAGAAAGTTTGGGGGCTCCTCCAGTGTCTTAAGAATCTTGTTCTGCGCCTGGGGGTTCATCTTGTGCGCATCATCGATGAGGAGTACCTTTTTTTGCGAATAGAGCGGTCTCTCCTGCGCGAACTGCACGGCTTCGCGAATCGCCTCGACTTTGATTGTCTTCTCGGCTTCAATCAGCAGAAAGTCCGGAAGAACTCTTTTTCTGCAGAGTTCTGCGGCCTCCTTTGAGCTTCTTTCAAAGATATGCTCGGCCAAAAGCAGCGCCGTCTTCTTCTTTCCAATTCCCTCAGGGCCGGAAAAAAGCAAGGCATGGGAAAGCCGTCCGGAGTCCGCCTGTTCTTTCAGGTGCTCCAGCAGTTTGCCATGACCCAGGAGTTTTTGTGAATCCATTAGAATTTCTGGAATTCTTCGACATCCAGCTGGAAGTAGATCGCCCCACCCACACGCACCTCAAGCGGTTCGCTGGCTGTGATGATACCCTGCGCAATGACGGGAATGGAGGGCATCTTTTCAATGCGGGAGCGGCACTTCTCTCGAATGATATCCTTGACGACATCGACCTGATCTTCTTCGATACCGACGATGATGGTGGTATTGCCTCTCTTTAGAAAACCACCGGAGCTGGCGAGCTTGGTCGCACCGATCCTCTCTCTCGTCAGCGCATTCATCACTTCGGAGACGTCGTCATCCTGCACAATAATGATAAGCAGTTTCATAATTACCTCTTTCAAAAAATCTCTATCTTGGAAAGCGGCCAGTAACGGAGGATGGCTTTCCCAATGATATCTTCTTTCCTGACCAGCCCGATCTCCGGAAATCGCGAGTCCAGACTGTGCTGGCGGTTATCTCCGAGGAGCACATAGTGCTTCTCGGGGATCTCTGCATAGTATTCGCCTTCTGTGCCATCTGTCAGGTAGCTCTCCTCGATCGCTTCGCCGTTAATATACACCTGCGACCCTTTGATCTCCATCGTCTCTCCCGGCAGACCGATGACGCGCTTGACGAGTGTCTTCTTACTCGAAAAAAGAGATACCAGTCTCTGGATGGGACCGAGCATCGCCCGCTCCGCTTCTGTGATCGGCTCATCGGTTCTGAAGGTGACGATATCACCGCGCTGCAATGTGCCATAGCGCCAGATCAGAAGATTGTCACCTTCCTGGAGAGTGGGTTGCATGGAATAGCTATATACCTGTGTATTGGAAAAGAACACGTAGAAGAGGGCGACGAGCACCAGTGCCCAAAGAAAGGATTCCATCCATTCGCGCAGCTGGCTCTTCTCCGATTTGTTCTGTCTGGGTTCAATCATACTTTATTGTTTCCTTTGCACGATTATACCATACTTCCCCAACGTAAAAGCAGCCCCCGTAGGAGCTGCCTTATCTGCAGAGTGATGTTACGTCTATCAGGCGATGGCGGCGGCTTTCGAAGCCTCGTATGCTTCAATCTCTTCCGGGGTCATCGGCGTCTGCCACAGACCTAAGTAGGCTAGGATAACGGCGACGATGGGGTTGATGATGTTGAGTAGCGCCCAAGGCAAGTACACCAGCGTCGGAACTTTGAGTGCTTGCGACATAAAAGCGCCACATGTATTCCACGGAATGAGAGGCGAGGTGAGAGTGCCTGAGTCTTCCAGTGTCCGTGAGAGGTTTTTGGGTGCCAAATGTCTTTCGGCATAGGCATCCTTGAACATGCGTCCGGGAATGACGATCGCCAGATACTGGTCAGCCGAAACGATGTTGATGAAGATACAGGAGAGAACCGTAACCAAGACGAGGGAGCCGGTGCCACGGGCAAGTTTCAGAAGAGACTCTGCCATGACGCCAAGCATTCCGGTCGCCTCCAGTATACCTCCGAAGGTCAAAGCGCAGATAATGAGAGAGACGGTCCACATCATCGACTGCAGTCCTCCGGAACTTAAGAGTTCGGCGACCATTTCCTGTGCCTCATTGGGATTGTCAAAGGAGATTTCAAAGCCCTCCTGTGCCACAGACATGACACTCTCAAAGCTTGCGCCTTGAACGAGAAGCGCGAAGAGCACTCCCAATGCCACGCCACCTAAAAGTCCTGGAATCGCCGGTACGCGAAGGACCACCATGACGATAACCAGAACAGGCGGAACCAGCAAAAGCGGAGAAATGGTAAAGTTAGCTTCCAGTGTGTCGAGGATGTTCTGGATGTTTTGCGTATCCAGAGCAGCACTAGAGAAGCGCAGTCCGAGAACAACAAAAATAACAAAGACAATGACATAACTGATGCCCGTTGTATAAATCATGTGACGGATATGGTCAAAGAGCGTGGCACCCGCCATAGCAGGAGCTAAGTTTGTCGTATCAGATAAGGGCGACATTTTGTCTCCGAAGTAGGCCCCGGAGATGACAGCACCGGCTGCCATACCGGCAGGAATTCCCAGACCATAGGCAATACCGATCAGAGCGACCCCGATGGTACCGGCGGTCGTCCAGGACGATCCGGTGGCAATCGATACGATAGAGCAGATGATCATGGAGGCCGCCAAGAAAATCCCCGGTGAAATCATCTTCAGACCGTAGTAGATCAGGGTGGGGACGACACCAGCCGCAATCCAGGTTCCAATCAGAATACCGATGATCATTAAGATAATGATTGCCTGCATGCCCATGTTAATGGTGGCGAGGATACCTTTTTCCAGATCTTCCCATTTTGTACCGAGAAAGAAAAAGGCTACCCCGGCTGCTATGATAGATCCAATAATCAGTGGGATATGTACATCTTGTTCAAACTTAACGACAAAGAAGTAAAGAATCACAACGAGAGAAAGAATGGGGATAAGCGCTATACCAAGTGATGGTTTCTTTGATTCATTCTTTTTAATATCACTCGACATTAAACCCTCCTTAGGTTTATTACGGATATTCCGTGGTAGGACGAATAAGAATCACTCTGCTTGCTGTTACTTTATCAGAATGTAAGCAAACATGCAATGCAAGCAAACTGAACTAAAAAGGTCACTTTTTTAACATATTTTCTCAGCCTCATCTTTCGCCCGTGAGGTCCTCAATCTGTGCTAAAATGATGACAGCAAACTTGAGAGGAGATCTCTGTGTTTACACCCCCCAAAGACCCTTCCGTCGCCATGTATTTCATCTATGCTTTGAGCGCTTTGCTTCTGCTCTACGCTGTCTACCGGAGCCTCTTTACCCGGCTCGTCACCCCGGAAGATTATATTAAAAGAGCCAACAATTATGTATCGTATTTTCGTTCTTATAACAAAGCCATCCAAGTGCTGGAAAAAGGTCTGATGCTACCGGACCTGAAAGAGGAGGAAAAACAAGAAATTCATTTTCACCTGGGCATCCAGCACCACCGTTTGCGCGATTTTGCTACAGCCGCAAAGCACTTCGACCATGTCCTGCCGAGAATCAAAAAGAAAAAGTTGGAGTACTCCAAAGGCTACCTTGACATGATCATGAGTTATTACAATGATGGACAGGAGGGCGTCGCCCGTGGCCTCTATCATCAGCTCTTAAAAAAGCAGCACATTGATCCACGCTTCGGCTTCGTTACCTCTCTGGATAATCGCATCTTTAAAGAAGCAAGGAAGAAATAAGCCATACATCTCATCCATAGTAAAAAGCCGCTGGGTTCTCCCTTTTTGGGTTCACACAGCGGCTTTCATCTTTAATTGAGTTTTCGTTCCCGTACACTCTCGGCGATGGCATCCGCCATCTCATCAAGCTCACTTTCTTTGTCTTCGTTTAGCGCACTGGCGATCGTCACGCGCCCACCGAGGACATCGATGTACTTCATCTCCTCATCGAGGAAGGCTTCCATCAGGTCTCCCGACTTGGGTGCCCAGGTGCCGTTTTCCAAAATAGCAAAGGTGCGGTTTTGCACATTGAGTGCCTTCATATCCATTAGGTAGTTGTGCATCACAGGATAGATGCCCAGATTGTAGGTGACCGAAGCCAGTACAATGTGGCTCAGCCGAAAAGTCTCTGCGATCAGATAGGAGACATGGGTGTTGGAGACATCATAGACCCATACATTGGTGATCCCTCGTTCACAGAGCTTGCTGGCGAGTGCTTGCGCAGCATATTCGGTGTTGCCGTACATAGAGGCGTAGGCGATGAGGACGCCTTTTTCCTCCGGTTCATACCGGCTCCACTTATCATATTTTTCAAGGATATACCCCAGATCTTTTCTCCAAACCGGGCCGTGCAGTGGGCAGATCGTCTTGATCTCCAGCGTCGCCGCTTTCTTCATCAGCGCCTGGACAAAGCTTCCGTATTTTCCGACGATATTCGTAAAATATCGTCTCGCTTCATCGATCCAGTCGCGGTCAAAGTCCACCTCATCGGCAAAGAGTTTGCCGTCGAGAGCGATGAATGAGCCAAACGCATCAGCAGAAAAGAGCGTTCCGTCTGTCAGATCAAAAGACACCATGGCTTCCGGCCAGTGGATCATCGGGGCTTCGATGAAGGCAATCACATGCTTTCCAAGGCTCAGACTGTCGCCTTCTTTGACTTCGATCGTCTCCACCTCATCGATGCCAAAGCCGTACTGATGCATCATCAAAAACGCCTTTTCCGTGCTGACTACTTTGACATTGGGGTAGCGCAGGATGATCTCCTCTATGGAAGCGCCATGATCAGGCTCCATATGGTTGATAATTAGGTAGTCGAGATCTCTGTCTCCCAAAACGGAGCGGATATTGGAGAGAAACTCCCGACAGATCGACCAGTCAACGGTATCAAACAGAGCTGTCTTCTCGTCCATCATCAGGTAGGCGTTATAGGAGACGCCGTGCGGAATCGGATGGATGTTTTCAAAAAGTTCCAGCCTGTGATCATTGCCGCCGACCCAGTACAGGTCTTCTGTTACTTTTCTTACGCAGTACATGGTTCCCTCCTATCTTCTGTCCGCAGGGACAAACGCTTCAATAAAGTTGGCCTTCTCTTCTCCACACTCCGGACAGATCCATTCTTCCGGCAGTTTTTCAAAGAGTGTACCTTCTGCTATATCCGCCGTATCATCTCCAAGGGAAGCAATATACTCATAGCCGCAGCCATTGCAGACATACGTCTTATAGCTGGGCGCCAGTTTCTTCGGCTTGGAGCGTTTCATCTTC
>CALFKA010000294.1 GCA_937880545.1 uncultured Clostridia bacterium
GACCACCGAGATCTACACTCTTTCCCTACACGACGCTCTTCCGATCTCCCAGACCGAGCCCGGGTCCGACCTGGCTGACGGGACGGGGAAGGACGTAGGCATCTGTGGAAGATGGAATGCGAAATCTAAGAAAGAAAAAGCCCATGGGGTCCCTTAACCAAATGGAAGGAACAGGTGCGTTGATCGGTCCTGTATGAGAGGCTGTGATGGTAAACGAGCGATGCCAAGTGTCTTTGGGTTCCAGAAGATGGTCTTCTGTCTCCCGGATCAGCAGGGACTGATAGAGAGGGCTCGTAAGGATAAGATTCCATCTTGCTTCCGCCCCTCTTTGTACATAGGTTTGTTCTTGTGTGTAATCCACTTGGATACGGAAGCGCTGATAAAGGGAAACCAGAAGGGAGATAGGAGCAAGCAAGAGGGAAAAGAAGAAAAAAGTGTGTGCAAAAGGTCTTAGTGTCAGCTGCATGACAAGATAGCTGACGATAACAAAACCCGCCCACACCAAAAAACGCAATCTCAGTTTCACTTGGGTACTCGCTGCACTGCCAGGATCTCCTGAAGGATGACTTCTATTTCGCGATCGTCACTGCCGGCAGAAGATAGGCGAAGTCTGTGGGCAAAGCAAGGAATAAAAAGTTCCTGAATATCATCCGGCAGTACAAAAGATCTGCCCTTAAGAAGTGCTCTTGCCTGTGCAGCTCGCTGGAGCATCAGAGTGGCGCGAGGGCTGACACCGAGAACAAACTCATTTTTTTGTCTCGTCGCCTGGCTGAGTTCCACCATGTAGCGAAGAAGAGGCTCGGAGATATGGATCTCCAGTGCTTTTGTCTGAAGATAGAGGATATCTTCACGTCCAACAACAGCATCCAGAGGCTCTTCGAGCGACTGATCTCCATGGAGGCGGAGAATATCCATCTCTTCTTCCACATCCGGGTACCCCATGGAAATGCGCATCATAAAGCGATCGAGCTGCGCTTCGGGAAGCGGGTAGGTCCCCAGGTAATCGATGGGGTTCTGCGTTGCCATCACCATAAAAGGTCTCGGAAGATCGTAGGTCATGCCGTCGACACTGACCTGGCGTTCCTGCATGGCTTCCAGAAGGGACGACTGAGTTTTCGGACTCGTCCTGTTGATCTCATCCGCCAAAAGCAAATGGGTCATGAGCATGCCTTCTACGTACTCAAACTCTCTGGATTTCGGATTATACATTTTAAATCCTGTGATATCTGAGGGGAGGACATCCGGTGTAAACTGAATCCTCTGAAAGGATAGCTGAAGCGACTGAGCGAGGGAGCGAACGAGGGATGTCTTGCCGATTCCCGGAACATCTTCAATGAGCACATGACCGGAGGCGACTAGAGCGATGAGTAACTGCTCTAGCGCTTTTTCTTTCCCCACCAGTCTTTTGGCTACATTCTTGTGAATCGCATCCATCAGTGCTTGCAGACCACTTTGTAATTTATTCATAGTATCTCCTGAAAAATCTATACCCAATTATCCTTTGGGAAGGTAGAGACAATCTATTCAACTCAGAAATAGGGAGAAATTTCTTTTCTGCGGACGAGACGCCTTCATTGATTGTATATATAATAGAACTGAACAAATTCTCCTGTCCAGCCCGAAGCCAAAAGGAAAAATAGATAGAACGGTTCAATACCGACAGGAGACGTCAGATCAGAAAGGATCTCAAGATGAAAAAATGGATGACGATTATTCTTATAGTTTTAATCATTCTATCCGGCTGCTCTTCAAAGTCAGCTCAGTCAGTTGATGGTGCTGTCAGGGAGCCTGTGCACGAGGGTGGGGCAGCGCAGGACATGTCGGAAGACAGTATGCCCTCTCAACCGGCGCCGGAACCAGAAGAACCAGCGGGCGGTTTTGCCAAGCCACCATACGAAGGAGCCAAGATCATCCGCACCCTTAATTATACGCTTCGAACCAGTGAATATGATGCCGATGTGAAGTTCATCCATCAACTGGCTGAAGAATTGGGTGGATATGTAGAAAACTCCTATGAATACGCGTCCGGTGTCTACGGGGAAAGTCTGAGAAGCTTGAGCCTTCAGCTTCGCATTCCCTCCCTTCGACTTGGCGAGTTTCAGACACGCTTTGAAGCGGATAGAACACTAAATGGCAAGCAGCTCTCTCAGAGTGATGTGACGACTACCTACACGGATACCGAAGCACGCATTAAAAATCTTGAAACTCGCATCAAGAGATACCGAGAGATGCTCTCAGAAGCCGAGACGATGACAGACATCATTGAGATTGAACGAGCCTTATCGGAGGCGACCTACGAACTGGAAAGCTACGAATCTACGAAGAAAGATCTCGACAGCCGGATTGACTTTAGCCAGGTGAGTATTGAGATGTCAGAAGTGTCCGATCCCCTGCAGGTCAAGGCAAAAGACAGTTTCTTCCAAAGGCTGCAGGAAGGTTTTGTCAGTGGAATCAACGGCTTTATCGCAGGTGTTCAAGGCATCGTCATCTTCCTCGCCTCGAACTTCCTCTGGCTGATCCTTCTCGCGGTTCTCGTCGTGCTTGGAAGAAAGCTACTCCATTTGAGAAAGCCACATCTTCCTAGAAAAAATAGAATGAACCCTCCAAAAGAATCTGAAAAAGAAGAATAACGGCATATCCATAAGAGAAAGAGAGCTCATAGGAAGCTCTTTTTCTTTGTCTTGAAAATGGGGTATAGAAAGCATTATGGAGGGATTATGAAAAAAATGCTGCTTGTCGATGGAAACAGTCTGGTCAACCGTGCCTATTATGCTCTGCCTCCCCTGACAAACAAAGATGGGGTACCCACAGGAGCTGTGCACGGTTTTTTGAGTATGCTGTTTTCTATGCTAAGAGACAATGACTTTGATCACCTGATTGTCGCTTTTGATACGAAGGCCAAGACTTTTCGACACGAGAAATATCCGGATTATAAGGCAACAAGAAAAGGTATGCCGGATGATTTGGCTATACAGATGCCCATCCTCAAGGAGATTCTTGACAGTCTTGGGATTATGAGAATGGAAAAGGAAGGCTATGAAGCGGACGACCTGATAGGCACACTGGCGGTACGCGCGCTGGCGGATGGCTTTACCAGCCGCATTCTCACAGGAGACCGCGATCTGCTTCAACTCGTGCGTGAGGGCGTCAAGGTGTCATTACCGAAAAGAGGTGTATCTGATCTGCTGACCTATGATGAAGCGGCTGTACTAGAAGACATGGGAGTACGACCGGATCAAGTCGTTGACTATAAAGGCCTGCGCGGAGACCCTTCGGACAACATTCCCGGAGTCAAAGGAATCGGAGATGTCACAGCGCGAAAGTTTCTTACAGATGGAAAGCATTTAGAAGACCTCTATGCGGTTCTTCCTGCTGAGCCGAAAGCGCGTGCGGAGAAACTGCTTCTCGAAGGAAAAGAGGAAGCTTTTGCGAGCCGGGAGCTTGCCACCATCCATACGGAAGTCCCCATGGACTTTCCGGCACTAGAGACATGCGCTTTACTGCATCTCACCCCGTCTCATGCGGAAGCAATCCTGGAAAAATACCAGCTTCGACAGTTTCTGCGCGATCTTCGTAAAAACTATCCTTCCTTTGGAGTGGAGGATGATAAGGATGATATCCCTCAAAAAGAGTATGAACTTCTTCCGGCTATCTCGTTTGTCACCACTCCTAAAGAGTCTTATTATGCCTTCTTTGACGGAGAGTTGATAAAATATGAGAATTTAAATGATTTGCTCAACAAGATAAATACGTTGGAGCGGGTGGCCATCTATGATGCAAAGAGTCTCTTTTTGAGAGCCCTGGAAGAGGATGTGAAGATAAATACAGTGCTGGAGGATGTGATGCTTCTGAGCTATCTCGTCAATCCCTTGATTAATTCGACAAAGCCAGAGGAAGTCTTTTCTGATGTGACGCCTCAGGGGGTCGACTGGAGAGCGTTAGGTAAAGGACACAGCCAGGCAGAAGAGCTGGCAGAACAACTGGCTAGAGGAGCCTCGGCTCTGGCCCCGATCCTTTTGGAAGAACTAGAAGAGAAGAATTTGAACAAACTATATCGGGACTTGGAGCTTCCTTTAGTACCGATCCTCGCTGAGATGCAGCATTTCGGGTTTCATACGGATCTTGGCATCTTGGAAGATATTGGGGAGAACATTGAGCAGAAGATCCATGCATTGGAGACCTCCATCCATCAAGCTGCCGGAAGAGAATTCAATATCGCTTCCCCCAAACAGTTAGGGGAGGTCCTCTTTGATGAAATGTTGCTTCCGGTTGTCAAAAAGACAAAAAGTGGCTATTCAACTGGTAAAGAAGTTCTCGATAAACTGAGAGGGCGCCATCCGGTGATTGAAGACATCATTGAGTATCGCACCTACACGAAACTCAAAGGAACGTATATCGACGGCCTTAAAAAAGTGATTTCCTCGGATGGGAGGATCCACTCGAATCTGCAGCAGACCATTGCTGTCACCGGTCGCCTCAGTTCCACTGAGCCGAACTTGCAGAACATCCCCGTACGTCTTGAGGAAGGCCGAACGATTCGAAAAGCGTTTCTTCCGTCGGACGGAAATGTCTTGCTGTCAGCAGACTATGATCAGATCGAACTGAGAGTCCTGGCACATATAAGTGATGATGAAGCGTTAAAGCAAGCCTTTGTCGATGGCGAAGATATTCATTCCCAGACAGCGTCTCTGGTCTTCAACGTCCCGGTGGATGAAGTGAGCCGACTGCAAAGGAGTGATGCCAAGGCTGTCAACTTCGGAATTGTCTATGGAATTAGCGACTTTGGTCTGTCCGAAAATATATCGATACCGATGGAGCAGGCGAAGATATACAAAGAGCGCTACTTTGCGCACTATCCAAAAGTAAAAGAATATATGGAAGAGATTGTCGAGTTTTGCCGTAAGCACGGGTTTGTTCAGACCTTGATGGGGCGGCTGCGACCGATTCCGGATATAAAAGCAAGGAACTTTAATGCCCGAAGTTTTGCGGAACGGACGGCGATCAACACACCCGTGCAGGGAAGTGCGGCGGACATAATAAAGCTGGCCATGCTGCGAGTGGACAAGGCACTCAGAGAGCAAAAACTCTCCGCAAGACTCATCCTGCAGGTGCATGACGAACTCATTTTAGATGTTCCCACGGAAGAGGTAAAAGAAGTGAAAAAACTGGTACGTGATGCGATGGTCAATGCGGTAGAACTGAGTGTACCACTTGAAGTCAGCATGGATGTAGGGGAGAGTTGGTATGAGCTTTAAAGCAGGGATCACCGGTGATATCGCATCAGGAAAAAGCACTGTCACATCCTATCTGCGATCGAAAGGCTTCACGGTAGTAGATGCCGATGCCATTTCACACTCGCTAACCGGAGACGGAGCGCCTGTCTTGAAAGTGATTGACAGGCAGTTTCCCGGTGTGGTTCGAGGTGGATGGCTTGACCGAAAAATGCTCGCCGAGATTGTATTTTTTGATCCGGAGAAGAGAAAGCAGTTAAATGAAATTCTTCACCCGCTGATCCGAGAAGAAATCGAGCGACAACTCAATGTCCCGGAGCGTGTAGTCTTTCTTGATGCACCTCTTTTGTTTGAAGCCGGCTATGAAGAAGAGATGGATGTCATCATCTACCTGGCACTTGAAGAAGAACTCCAGATGGAGCGTCTGATCAAGCGAGACAGGCTTAGCCGATGGGAGGCGCAGGCACGCATACACTCATTTGATATCCCACGGGAAGAGAAGATGCAGAAGAGCTATGTCATCGACAACAGTGGCTCCATGGAAGAACTTTTGGAGAAAGTTGATGAATTTCTAGATGCTTTTGATCTACTAGAGGTGAGATGAATAAATATGGCTCTCTGTTTGAGGGATTTACTCCGGAGGAAATAGAACAGTTTTTGCATGCCTCGCACGCCGTCTTGCGTCAGCTGCCCAAGGGCACTGCGATATTTTCGCCGGGGCAAAAGCCGGAAGACTTTTATATTTTACTCTCCGGTTCCGTGGAGGTTATCCGTGTGGATAGTGAGGGGAGGCGGAGGATCCTCAGTGTTTTCAGCGAGTCAGGCTCTCTCTTCGCAGAAGTATATGCGTTTCTTAAAAAGAAATCCTATGACTATCTCTGTCTCACGCGGGAGCCTTCGGAGATCTTACAGATTCCTACCGCCATCATCTTTGAAGAGACGGACGATCCGGTGCGCACGCGTCTGATGCTCAATATGATGAACATTCTCGCTAATAAAGCTTTCTATCTCAGCAGGAAGTCAATGATCCTCGCCACAGCTTCCCTTCGGGCGCGGATTGCTCACTATCTGTTGTCTTTGACGGACGCCTCAGAGTGTGAACTCCCGTTTAATCGAAATGATCTGGCAGACTATCTTGGTGTCTCGAGACCTGCCCTCTCCCGCGAATTGATGAATATGCAGCAGGAAGGTCTGTTTAAAGTCAGAGGACGAAAGGTCACTGAACTGAACCGAAAGGTGATGGAGGAAATTGTATAATTGATGTCTGCGTTGAAAACGGCATGTTTTTCTCGTAAAATGAAAGAGATCATCGGAGGCAGATCTTGAAAAATATGCCAAAATCCAGAAGGAAAAGCCATCCTGTTTTCATAACTCTCGTGCTGATGCTTATTCAGCTGGGAGTACTTGTCTATGCCTATATGCTTTTTTCGGAATTCACTTCATTTCTCGCTTTTGGTTGGACCTTCTTTGCCCTCATCCTCGTCGTTTTTATCATTAACAGGGAAGAAAACCCCGGCTATCAGATCGCATGGATTATTCCCATGTGTCTATTTCCTTTGTTTGGTATTCTCCTCTATATTTATGTTCAGATTCTCCCCGGCACGAGGGCAATGGCAAAAGAATACTCAAAGAGCGTCGAGAGAACGGCGCCATTTCTCGTCTTCAAACGAGATGTCCTTCGAAGGCTTCGCTCCATTGACGGACCCTTTGGCTCTCTTGCCATGTATATGGGTAAGAGAGGGCCCTATCCACTCTACCTGAGTGGAGAGAACCGATACTTCTCTTCGGGAGAAGATGCCTTTGAATCGATCTTTGAAGCGTTCGAGAAAGCGCAGGAGTTCATTTTTATTGAGTTCTTTATCATGAGTGAAGGACAATTGATGGAGCGAGCTCTGAAGATTCTTGCGGAGAAAGCTGCTAATGGAGTAGAAGTCCGTGTGCTCTATGATGGGACAACCTCTTACAGGCTTCCTGCAGGCTTTGACAAGTACTTGGAGTCCCTTGGAATTCGAGTGCAGATTTTCTCGCCTGTCATTCCACTTTTGTCAACATATCAAAACAACCGGGATCACAGAAAGATTATCGTCATTGACGGCAAGGTCGCTTTTACAGGCGGTATCAATCTAGCTGACGAATACGTTAATATAAAAGAGCTCTTTGGACACTGGAAAGACGCTGCCATCCGTGTCGAGGGCGAGGCTGTTAACTCTTTTACCATGTTGTTTCTCCAGATGTGGAATATGCAGAGAAAAGATGACGAGGATGTACTTGTCTACTTGCGCCGCTATGAAGCTCTGCCAAAGAGTGATTCTTTTATCATTCCCTATGCAGATGCACCATATGATGGCGAGTCCATGGCGGAAAATATTTACCTCCACATTCTCTACCAAGCGCAGAAATACGTACACATCATCAGTCCCTATTTCATCCCCTCCCATGACGTTCTGACGGCGATTACCTTCGCCGCCAAGCGAGGGGTCGATGTCAAACTGATCCTGCCCAGTATTCCCGATAAAAAGATACCCTTCTTCGTCGCGAGAGGATATTATCCTCAGCTGATCCGCGCCGGCGTGAAAATCTATGAGTATACACCCGGATTTCCCCATTCAAAAGTCTTTGTAAGTGATGACAAAGTCTCCACTGTGGGCTCTGTCAATCTGGACTACCGCAGTCTCTATCTCCACTATGAGGTAGGAGCGCTTGTCTATGAAAAGGATATGGCCCTCAAAGTAGAGGCGGATATCCTTGCTACCCTGCGCGAATCACAGCGTATCTATCTCGATGATTATCGTTCATTTTCTTTGTTCTCCCGCTTGATCGGCAAAGTCATGCGCATCTTCGGCCCCCTTTTATAACCACCAATAGTGTTTGACAATCTTAAATAAATCATCTAATATTTATAGTTAAAAGAGTTAATCAACAGAGGAGGAAGGCAATGGATATTCGTGAAGATCTTCTGGAATGCTGGATACAGTTGACAGCGCTCATCTGGAGTAATCGTATTTTAAAAGAACTTACTTATCATGAGGCAACGATCTTAAGGGAATTGAAAAAACGCAAAGGCAAACCTGTCAATGCGACAAAGCTCAGCAAAAAGAGCGGTATGAAAAAGCCACAGATGCATCGCATTCTGCGCTCCATGGAAGACCGCGGGATGATCCGCCGTGAGATCAATCCGAAAGATCGAAGGAGTCAGGATATCTGGGTCAATCCGGTGGCGGATGAATTTTATGAAAAAGATCATGCGAGGGTGTTGGAGCTTCTCGATGTGGTTGTCAAAGAAGCCGGTGAAGAACTGGTATTACAGTTTATTGACAGTGCCACGCGTATGGCAAAAGTATATGACGAAGTACAGGAAAAAACGAGTCAGGAGGACTGACATGAGAATACTCACAGACAGTGCCGCAGACTTTGAGTGGGCGGAGCTGAAAGCATTAGGAATTGAATGGGTTCCCATCCGTGTCTATTTCGGCGAAGAGGAGTTTCCTCTAGAAGGAACTGATTTCAAAATTCGTTTTTTTAATGAAATGGCAGAAAATAAAATCTTTCCTCACACATCCCAACCTTCTCCGCAGGATTATCTGCCCATCTTTGAAGAGGTAAAAGCACAAGGTGAAAGCCTGCTGGCAGTCCTTATTTCCTCAGGTCTCAGCGGCACGTATCAAAGCGCGGTTCTCGCCAAGGAAATGGTCGACTATGAGCATATCTACCTCGTCGACTCCAAAAGTGCTTCTTCAGGTGAAAGGATTCTCTTGGAGGAAGCGTGCCGGATGAGAGATGAGGGAGTGGAAGCGAAGAAAATTGCTTATGAACTGGCTTTTCTTCTGAAAAGAATCAGACTTGCTGCCATTGTCGATGACTTAGAGAACCTGCATCGCGGAGGGAGACTCTCCCGCATGCAGACAAATATTGGAAAGCTCGCCAATCTCAAACCCATTATTACTTTTGACACTCATGGAAAGATCCAGGTACAGGGTAGGTACATGGGGAGGAACCGAGCAGATGCCAACCTCTTGAAACTCATCGAAGAGGAAGGCTATGATCAGAAATATGGACTATACTTCGTCTATGCAGAAGATCCTACCAACTGCGATTCACTTGTAGAGAAAGCCAAAGTTCGCTTCGGCGAAGAGAGTCTTGCCAATGTGACCCACTTGGGTGCAACCATCGGCGCCCACGCCGGCCCGGGAGCTTATGGCGTGTTCTATGTCTCTAAAGAAGACGAACTATAAAAAGAAGTATCCAGATCGGAAGAGCGTCGTGTAGGGAAAGAGTGT
>CALFKA010000295.1 GCA_937880545.1 uncultured Clostridia bacterium
CCTGAGTTCAGCGGAACGGATATCCTCATTCGCTTTTTCCAAAAGGCCTTCTTCTTTTAGAAGATCTCCTGGCGTGACACCTTCGTTTGGAAGGAAAAAGGTCATCCTATAGTTCCTTCCAAGATTTAACGATGCAGCCCGGAAGGAATCCTTCTCTACATAGCTGGAGAACATCTGCGTCTTCATAAATGGCGTTGTAACGTCCCCGGTCGGTGCGTGGAAGGCGGAAGGTTCCGTAAATTGTTCACTGAAGGGAGAAGTCCAGGGGAGTTTGGCATACAGTGTATTGATCAGAAGCAGCACGTCACCACTTTCGGGATCTGCTTGATAAGCATCTTTAATCCGATTAGCTGTGCGCTCTGCGATGAAGTTGTTGATGCGTGCCACGCCGCTCTTATCTGTCAGTTTGACGGACTCTGCGAGTGCTCCAAAGTCATTTTTTAGTTTTTCAATAAAAGACTCTTTAAGAGGGAAGCCCTCTTCGCTGAACAGTGCATTAGCCAGAAGTACAGTACCTTCCTCACTCTCCTGAGAGAGTTTGGCAATCTGGCTTTTCATGAGGGAGGTTACTTCGTTGACGTCGATTCCCTCAAATCCCATAGTGCGCAGGATATCTTCACGCGTCTCTCCTTCGGAGCCCTGAACGAGCATGGAGAGAGCGATATTCAGGCTCAGGGGGGAGTAGTTGTGGTTTTCTCCGTTGTCTTCAAAGAATGCGGAGGCGCTCATCTGCGCAAAGCGTCGGAGTGACTCCTGATGAGAAGCATTGATGGGCTCGTTGGGCTTCTCCTCCACAGGCTCTTGCGGTGTCGGTGCGGGCGCAGGCGTAGGTGCCTTCACTGTGCAGCTCACCAGCAGTCCGAGCAGGATAAACAATATTAAGATTCGCTTCATAGCTAGTCTCCTTTCACTCTATATACAAAGGTACCCTCCCTTTCGTCCGATATCAAAGGTTTTTTTTATAGCCGGCACGAACATCGTGAATTAGACGACAGAGCGATTCCTTCCCTTTCTTACTGAGAGAATCGCAACGAGATGCTGAGAATATTCAGGCTTAAATACGTCATAGGGGGGTCGTGTCTTTTGGCGAGAAAAGCCACTACTGGAAAATAGTGCGTGGTATGATCTATTTGAAAGCTCAAGAGGTCATGACGTCATGAGGTGGCTATGTATCAAGATCCACTGTATATTCAAGTAATTAAAGATATTGTAGACAAAATTGAAGAAGGTGTTTTTGAGGGTGACTCCTTTTTGCCCAGTGAACAGGAGTTGATGAAACAATACGCAATGAGTCGAACGACTATCCGTCGAGCTGTATCTGAGCTTATCAATCAAGGTTATCTGACGGTGATCAGAGGCGTGGGAACGAAGATTGTACCCAGCCAATTAAATGTCAGAAGCCAGGAGCTGATGAGTTTCACTCAAATGATGCAACGTCACGGTGTAGAACCAGGTACCGCAAGTTTGAATATTAAGACAGACTGCTCCACTCCTGAGATTGAAGCGATTTTAAACACAAAGGAAATCATCTGCATAGAGCGTGTAAGAACTGCCGATAAGACCCCCATCTCAATCAATATTTCTTATCTCCCGGAGAGATTGTTAAAAGAACCGGGCAAGGATACGAGTGTTTTTCGAAAACACACTTCATTGTATGCTATTTTGGAAAACGAGCTTAACACAACCGTATATATCACAGAAGATACGATGAGTGCCATTAAAGCAGACGCAACACTTGCCAAAAGGATCCAAGTTCGAAAAAATGATCCTATTCTTCTTATCCATCGAAAAGCCTATGATACGAAACACAATATTATTGAATATAGTATTATTTATCTCCGCGCTGATCGCTACCGATACACCGTGACATTAAGGAGGAAATGAACGTGCCAAAATTACTCTGTTTGGGAACTGTTGGTATGGATGTGTTGATGAAGGTAGATAGTCTCCCGGAAGCGGACAGCTTTGGGGTGATTGAGAGCAGCACTTACCTTCCGGGCGGAAGTGGCACAAATGTCGCTGCGGAAGCATCCAGAATGGGAATGGACACTACATATATAGCAAAAATCGGCGATGACAGGTTTGGGAAAGATATTCTCATGAGCCTTGAAGACGAGGGAATAAAGCATCATACCATGGTCATAAAAGAACATGGGATATCTCTACACACATATATCGTCATCGATAGCAAAGGTGAAAAGTTCATTCTCCTAAATCTAGGTGATTCTTTTGGAGATCTCCGCAAAGAGGAAGTCTCCGCGCAAGCCATTGCGTCCTGCGATGTATTCTTTACAGATCTATTTCCGAAAGAGCCGAGCCTGTTTGCTTTGGAACTGGCTAAAGAGAAGGGCAAAAAGACAGTGTTCAACATGCAGACCGGTCTATCAACTTTGCAAGCCTTTGGGTTTACAAAAGAAGATGTACTAAATAGTTTAAAGTGGGTGGACGTTTTTGCTCCTTCAAGAGAAGGACTAAAAGATCTCTTTGGCGAAGAGGATCCTCGTCTAGTCCTAAAAGAAATTAGAAAGTACTTCTCGGGAATCATCCTCTCCACTCAGGGTGCCAAAGGAGTCATCTATATCGATGAAGAGGATACAGTTGGGGAAGTATTCTCTTTGACAGTAGATGTCAAGGATACTACAGGGGCGGGAGACACTTTTTTGGGGGCGTTTATTTCTAGTTACTTTAACGATCACAGAGCACTTAAAGAGGCGGTTACTTACGCCAATGCTGCAGCTGCCTATACTTGTCAATCAATTGGGGCCAGGACGGGACCAACTACTGATCAACTGAAACAATTTCTAGAAAACTACAAAGGAGAAAGTCATGAAGTTTGAAGAAAAGCAAGGCAAAGGCAATGTCGTATCCACCAAGAATATCGCCATCATGGCAATATTTATCGCTTTGAGTGCGGTTGGCGCATTTATTAAGATTCCCAGTCCTATCGGATCTATCGGTCTGGACTCAGCTCCGGGATTCTTTTCCGCTATTGCCTTTGGTCCGATGATAGGGGCTGTGGTGACGGCAGTGGGCCATCTCCTTTCAGCTGCCGTTGTAGGCTTTCCTCTGACTCTGCCCATTCATCTGTTGATTGCAGTGGGTATGGGCGTCCTCGCAGCACTCTTTTTCTTCATTGGCAGAAGAGGTACTCTCGGCTTATTATTTGCTATCGTCATTGTTGCTTTACTTAATGGATTTGCGCTGGGTCTATTCCTTCTGCCCATCGGAGGAAAAGCATTGTATCTCTCAATGATCGTTCCGCTGCTCATAGCTGCTGCGGTCAATCTCATCATCGCCGGATTGGCGTATCTTGGTCTTAAAAACAGCACACTGATCAATTAGGAGAACCTATGGAAGGCATTGGTTTCAAGCAGGTAAATTATCACTATCCAAGAACGGAAAGGGCCTCTTTAAAGAATATCAATCTCTCGTTGAAAAAAGGAAGGTTCTACGTTCTGATGGGTGAAACCGGAGCCGGAAAATCAACGCTTTTAAAATGCATTAATGGAGTGATTCCTCAATTGGAGGAAGGCACTCTTACAGGGGAAGTATCTATAGAAGGTCAGTCCATAGAAAGGGTGCGTGTACAGGAGCTTACGCAAGTCGTTGGGCTGGTCATGCAGGATGCTGAAACGCAGATTTTGGGAAGAACAGTCGAAGAAGATGTCGCTTTTGGTCCAAGAAACTACCTGGTTCCAAAAGAAGAGATCTTTCAAAGAATTGCCGACGTACTTCGTCTGGTGCGCCTTGATGGTTATCAGAAACGTGATAGCGACTCACTTTCCGGAGGAGAAAAACAGAGGCTGGTATTAGCGGATATTTTAGCTATGCATCCTGAATACCTTTTACTGGATGAACCCACCAGTGAACTGGATCCTTTGGGAAGAGAAGAGATCTATCAGGTGATTAAAGATCTCCGAAAGGATGAGGCGAAAACGATTCTGGCCGTTGAACACTCCAGTCAGGATATTATCGAAAAGGCAGATGAGATCATTGTCTTGAAAGAAGGAGAGATCCTGTGGAAGGGAGACACGAAGACCTTCTTTACTTCTGAGGAAGTTCTGGAAGAAAGTGGTGTGAAGCCTATTCCGGTAGCCTCGCTGGGGATTCAACTTGCGAAAGCGGGATTCATTGATGAAAGCGAGATCCCGGTGACTCTTGAAGAAGCGAGACAAGTGGTCGGCAAACTTCTCGATGGGGTGAAGCTTCAGTCGGAACAAAGAACGCCAGAGACAAAAGAACCAGTAATTGACATTGAGAACATGAGTTTTCGATATAAGGACACATGGGTTTTTGAAGATTTTCACCTAAAAATTCCCGCAGGATCTTTTACCGCCATCATCGGACAAAACGGCAGTGGTAAGACGACTCTGGCCAAACAGTTAAATGGTTTACTGACACCTCAAAAGGGTTCGATCAGGATTCAAGGGAGAGACATTGTCGGCAAAAAGCCGGAAGCCCTGGCGGAACAGATTGGCTATGTCTTTCAAAATCCGGACCACCAAATCTTTTCTGCTTCCCTTTATGATGAAATTGCCTTTGGATTAAAAAGGCTAAAACTCCCTTCAGAGGAGAGAGAACAACGCATTCAGGAAGCACTCCTGTTTACCGGCCTGGAGGAGTTTAAAAACCATCACCCGTTTTCTATCGGCAAAGGAGAACGACAGAAGCTGGCTGTAGCAAGTATATTGGCTCTGCGTCCTTCTATTCTCGTTGTTGATGAGCCGACGACGGGACAGGATTGGCACGGTATTAAAGTCATGATGGATATGATGGAAGCTCTTCACAGCCAAGGGGTGACTATCATCATGATCACTCACGATATGGATGTAGTAAGTGCTTATGCAGATCATGTCATCCTACTTGGAGAAGGAAAATTATTGGCTCAAGGCTCACCCGCTGATGTCTTTGTTCAAACAGATTTGTTGAAGAGTTCGTGTGTCACAGCTCCCCAGCTTGTTGAGTTGTGTATGGCATTAGAACAACCTGTCCTTATGACTGAAGAGGCGCTCTTTGCGGCAATTTTTGAAGCGAAAGGAGGAAGCTATGTCGAGTAAATGGATGCATGTCGATGTACGCTTGCGCATTTCCTTCTTTCTCATGTGGATTGTCTTGGTGTTTTTCTTTAAGCATCCACTCTATAACCTGTTGCTATTTTTATGCCTCGTCTCGATCATTGGAATTAGTGGGCTTTCCCTCAAAGGTTATTGGGGCATGGTAAAGGCCATGCTTCCTGTTTTTGTCATCATTCTTCTCTTTACGCTGTTTACGAAACCTTATGGACTTAGTGAACAGTATGGTGAGATGATTCTTTTTGAAGTGATCCCGGGAAAAGTCATAGCTACTGTAGGCGGGTTGATTTTAGGGAGTAATTTCTTATTGCGAATCCTCATGATGATAGGAGCTACATATCTTTTTATTCAGAGCACTCCTATGGATGACATTTTTTTATTACTCAATAAATGGAAAGCCCCTTATGCCGTATCTATCTTGTTGACAACTGCCATTGCCTTTATCCCTACCATGAATCACAAGAAAGAACAGATTCTCCAGGCGCAGCGCGCCAGGGGTGCAACAGTCAATGAAGGCGGGGTTTTTGGTCAACTGAGATCCTTTATACCTATCATGATCCCGCTTATT
>CALFKA010000296.1 GCA_937880545.1 uncultured Clostridia bacterium
GACCTGTTGAACGATCGAGTCACAGCGGGGGAGATACTCCCCAAGCATAGCAGTTGCTTTTGTGTTGATGTCTTCAGCATAGAGGTGATCCGTCATGGATTTTGTGTTGATGAAAACATTGAGGGAAGCTCCGCTCAGTGCGGCGCGACAGAATGCAGCTGCGCAACCGGCATCGCTGATAGCGATAGCAGCGCCTTTTTGAGCAAACTCTTCCATCAGTTCGATGGCTTCACAACATGTCTCCATAATTGCCAGAGGAACACTGCAGGCTTCTTTAAGAGCCGCTTCCATCACTTCTGCTTTCACCTGCTGCTGCTCCGGAGTCTCTCGGGGAAGACCATAGGCTCTACTCAGTGGCTCAAACACTTCGGCGTCGCGGTCTACGAGATGAAGAAATTCCTTTTGGAGTGCGTCGGCTTTTGCCTTCATTCTCCGAATGTCTTCTTCGACATCGGCATATTTCTTCTTGCCGGTGGTGAGGCTACCTACCATGTTGCCAAGGGCAGTCCCGACGGCGCCCATAAGAGCGCTTGCTCCACCGCCGCCCGGTACAGGCTCTTTCGATGCGAGAGCTTCGACGAAGTCCTCACAGCTGAGACTAACTATTTTCATTGTGCGACTCCTTAGAACAGACCGGAGATCTTTCCTGTCTCATCTACGTCAATTTTCTCGGCGGAAGGAACCTTGGGAAGACCGGGCATGGTCATGACCTCGCCGGTAAGAGCTACGATAAAGCCGGCACCTGCTGAAACTTTCAGGTTAGGCACTTTGATCGTGAAGCCCTCGGGTGCGCCGAGGAGTTTCGGATCGTCCGAGAAACTGTACTGCGTCTTTGCCATACAGATGGGGAGCTTGTCAAAGCCGAGTTCTGTGAGTCTTGTAGTCTGCTTGACGGCATTTCCGACGAGCTGAACACCGTCTGCGCGGTAGATTCTCTTTGCGATGGCGTTGAGTTTATCCATGATGGAGTCTTCCACATCATACGTAAAGGAGAAGTCATTTTCATGTTCGCAGAGTCTGACGACTTCTTCTGCCAGTGCCTTGCCGCCTTCGCCGCCTTTTGCCCATACTTCAGACAAGGCAACATTGACGCCAAGTTCTTTACATCGGGCTTCGACGAGGTCGAGTTCCGCCTTTGTGTCCGTCGGGAAGGCGTTGATCGCTACGACGACAGGGAGCTTGAAGACGGTCGTCACATTCTCGACATGCTGGAGGAGGTTCGGAAGGCCCTTTTCCAGTGCTTCGAGATTTTCATTGTTTAGATCGGCTTTGCCCACGCCTCCGTGGTGTTTGAGAGCGCGGATGGTGGCTACGATGACCACGGCAGAAGGTTGGAGTCCCGCCATGCGGCATTTGATGTCGAGGAATTTCTCGGCGCCAAGGTCGGCGCCAAAACCTGCCTCCGTTACCAAGTAGTCACCGAGTTTGAGGCCGAGGGAGGTTGCCATGATGCTGTTGCAACCATGAGCGATGTTGGCAAAGGGGCCACCATGAACAAATGCGGGGGTTCCCTCAAGAGTCTGAACCAAGTTCGGCTTCAGGGCATCTTTTAGAAGGGCTGCCATTGCGCCTTCGGCTTTCAGATCTCTGGCGAAAACAGGCTGGTCATCGTTCGTGTAAGCCACGACGATGCGCGCGAGTCTTTCTTTCAGGTCGGTAATGCTGCTGCTGAGGCAGAGCACTGCCATAATTTCGCTGGCGACGGTAATGTCATAGCCATCTTCTCTCGGAACACCGTTTCCGCGACCGCCCAATCCGCAGACGATATTGCGGAGTTGTCTGTCATTCATATCTACGCAGCGTTTCCATACGATTCTGCGAACATCGATATTCAGTGAGTTACCCTGCTGAATGTGGTTGTCAAGCAGTGCGGCAAGGAGATTGTTTGCGGCGCCGATAGCGTGGAAGTCACCTGTAAAGTGTAGATTGATGTCTTCCATGGGAATAACTTGGGCATATCCGCCGCCTGCTGCTCCACCCTTTACTCCAAAGACCGGACCGAGTGATGGCTCTCGGAGAGCAATAAAGGCATTTTTTCCGATGGCGCGTAGACCATCACCAAGACCAACTGTCGTTGTTGTTTTGCCTTCACCTGCCGGCGTCGGGGTGATGGCGCTCACCAAGATCAACTTTCCATTGGGTTTATCGGCAAAATCCCTGAGCAAAGACAGGTCCACCTTGGCTTTGTTTGAGCCATAAGGTTGTAGATATTTATCGTCGATTCCGGCCTTTTTGGCCACTTCGTTGATGTGTAATCCTTTTGTTGCTTGGGCGATTTCAATATCGCTTTTGTATCCCATAAGATCTCCTTTCGGTGCCGTTGTTTTTATTTTTGCGATAGCCAGGCCTTTTGTCCTCCACAGGCATTAGAGAGCCCCCCATCGATGGTGCATAGCGTTGAATAATACATGTAGACAAAAAAGGAAGTGAGTATAGATCTCTTTGTAACCATTTGAATCCATACTGCTTACCCTTCGCCATGTTTTGCAAAATTTAACCCGGTTGAAAAAACGTTGTCAGAATTTTGCGTAAGCAGATAGTTGGGGACATCAGGCAAATGCATCTGCTGAAGTAAAATTGGTAAATACTTTAATATTGGGAGAGCTGTGCGTACAGCACATATCTTATTATAGGAATCTTTTAGTGGTCCGTAAACCTAAGTTACAGAATTCTCAACATTATCTATCAATAATATCATAGCTTATCAGCAATTCCTCTGTAAATCGACATATCTACCAAAAATAACTATAAATTTCCACATTTTGACGAAAGATCGACAACATAAGAATCAGGGTTCTCCCCCTTGGCAAAGCAGGTTTTATTTTCTGTTTCTGAGTTCATGTCTTTCGTCAAAATTAATCATGCGAAACGACAGAGATAGGTGGAGAAGCTCCTGTGGGTTTTTCAGATCTGATTGCAGAATTTCCTGGATCTTTTCCAAAC
>CALFKA010000297.1 GCA_937880545.1 uncultured Clostridia bacterium
CAGATTCTAAAGGAGGTGAGAGTATGGCCAGACAATGCAGTGTCTGCGGCAAGGGTAATATCAGCGGTCACAAGATATCTCACGCGCTCAATCATACAAAAAGAGTTTGGAAGCCGAATCTTCGCAATGTCCGTATTCTGGATGAAAACAACAAGACGAAGCGGGCGCTCGTGTGTTCACGATGCCTGCGCTCCAACAAAGTGCGCCGCGCCATCTAAGCCGGAATCAAACGGTAGTCGATACCGTTTTTTTCTTTCACTTAATCTCTGCTCTCAATCAAAAATGCTTTTCCCTCATGAAGGGTAATGTGTACGACAGGCTCTTTCCACTCGTTACTTAGTCCCAGACTCCCAGAGGGAAGCAGGAGATGGTGATCGAGTTCGTACTTGGCTCCTTTTATGGATAAAGTACTGGGGGTGAGTGCCTGAACAGAGAAGAAAATATAGTCGCTCTTTTTAAGGGCGATTTTTTCATGGAGAAGTCGAATGCGGTTATGCGTATCCAGAAAATGTACGTGACCACGAGCTTCCAGAAGAAGCGAGAGACCGCTCAGCAGATGATCTATGCGTGTTCCAAATGCTCCTAGGACTTGCAGGAGATCATAATCTAAACTCTGAGCATAAATCAATCCGGCTTCCAGATCACTAAATCCCTTTGCACTGGGAAAAGTCTGTTTGGATAGCCGGGAAGGAATGTCACTCGTCACAGAGTCCATATCACCCAGCAGGATGTCTGGGGAAACACCGATCTCCTGGAGATAGTCCAGTCCTCTGTCTAAGGCGATGATGGTATCGGACGCAAGACATATGTCTTTCAGTTGCTGTGAGTCGACGGTACCTCCGGCGACGATGAGTGCGTTCATAAGCGCATCTTCTTCATTATTTTTTTTGGTTTTTTCTTCCCGAAAAGTGCGCTTCCTGCGACGAGCACATCAGCTCCGGCTTCTGTAACCAATTTGGCTGTATATTCGTTAATCCCCCCATCCACTTCAATGAGATAGGAGAGATTGCGTTCTTTTCGGATGGCTTTCAATGTGCGGATACGTTCGATCGACTCCGGCATAAACTTCTGGCCACCAAATCCGGGCTCTACACTCATCACAAGGACTAGATCCACTTGATAGAGCCAGGGTTCAATCATTTCAAGAGGTGTTCCCGGACGAAGCGTGATGCCACATTTTACTTGCATTTCCTTGATCTTATCAATATATCGCTGGGGAGATTCACACGCCTCAATGTGAATAGTCAAAAAATCCGCTCCGGCATCGGCAAAGGCTTCTAACAAGTGAAACGGTTCCCTGACCATCAAGTGGACATCAAGAGGAAGCGTGCTGATAGGACGAATGTCAGCAAGGATCTTTGGTCCAAAGGAGAGATTGGGGACAAATTGCCCATCCATCACGTCGTAGTGTAGCCAGTCTGCCCCACTCTCCTGCATCAGTTTAATTTCCTTTTCCAGATGTGAAAAGTCAGCAGACAGAAGCGAAGGCGCGATGCGAATCATTGGTAATCCTTCCTCTCTTTGACTTGATCTAATAGAATTAGATAGTTTTCATAGCGTTCGGGACGGATGAGACCCTGGGCCAGCGCTTCCTTAACAGCACACTGTGGTTCCGGGCCATGCAGACAATTGTCATAGCGACACTTGTGTGCGAAAGGAAGAAATTCTTCAAAGCATTCTCGCAGGATCAGTGGATCAATCTTTTCATCGAGTTCGAGATTGGTAAATCCGGGCGTATCGACGATAAATGTATCTTCTCCGATAGGAAGGAGTTGCACATGTCGTGTGGTATGTTTCCCCCTTCGCAGTTTCGAAGAGATCTCCCCCACCTCTAGGGTCTTTTCCATACCAAATGCATTGAGCAGGGAGCTTTTGCCGCTGCCGGAAGGTCCGGCTACGACGTGAATTCCTCCAACTAAAGAAGCGCGAAGCTCCTCAATCCCCTCCCCCGTCTGCGCACTCACAAAGTGCTTTTCATGCGGCGTCAGTGAATAGATAGTCTTCGCCACTTCCTCTTCGCCATACCTCAGGTCACATTTATTAAAGACGAGATGAGGTTCAATCCCCTGCCATAAAGCATTGCAGATGAGTTTGTCGAGTAAGAGATAATCAGGCATAGGGTCAATCAAGCTAAATACGAGCAGAGCCATGGTGACATTGCTGACACGTGGACGAATCAGAAGATTTTCGCGTTCGTGAATCGACACGATCGTCCCTTCCATATGGAGTGGATCCGCCTCAAAGTCAACCATGTCTCCGACAGCCGGGGTGATGTTTTCCAGACGAAAGAGCCCTCTCGGCTTGGTCAGATATATCTCTTTCTCGCTGTAGACATGATAAAACCCGGCCATCGCCTTGATAATTCTGCCCTGCATCACGGTGCTACATAATCCTTCACGGCCACCCCATCGACATACAAGCGGTACGTATAACCACTCAACACTTCCAAGGTGAAGCTCACATCCCCTTCACTCTTTTCATGTGTCTTGGCATATGTTGGTTCATCCGATTCTTTTCCATTTTTATCAAACGCAAGGATAGCCATATAATAGCTGTCATTGGTCTTTTCTGTCGGTGAATAACTGAAGGTAAGGTTCGTGGTGGAGGGTGCAGGAGGAGGTGTATCCGCGGGTGGCTCAGGTTCTTCTACTGGTGGCTTCGGCTCTTCTACTGGCGGAACTGGTTCTTCCTCGATGACTTCTTTTCCTCGGCTGACAACGAGGTAGATCCCGGATCCGTCCGGTACTTCCTGAGTTGGAGGCAGTGACTGGCGGATAATGCGCAGTTCTTCTACCGTATCCGAGTATTCGTGATTGATGCCTCGAATGGGGATATTAGCTTCGTTTAGCATCTGGGTTGCTTCGTTGATTTCTTTTCCGACTACATCGGGGACAATCAGTTTGACGGGTTCTTCTCCCTTACTGATAACGATATCCACTGTGGTATCGGGTGCGACATCTTCGCCCTCTCCAATCGACTGCGAAACGACGCGGTCTTTGGGAACTTCTGAATCAAACTCTTCCGTCACAGATCCCAACTTCAGTGACTCTTCTTCAAGCTTTGCCTGCGCTTGTTGCGCGGTGAGTAGGAGGAGATCCGGCACTTTGACCATCTCATTGCCCTTGCTGACGATCAGCTCTACTCGTGAGCTGACACGAAGCATGGTATCTTTTGCTACGCTCTGATCGAGTACATAGCCCTTAGGGTATTCGCTGGAGAAACGCGCCTGAATGATGACCGCTTCAATTTTACTATCATTAAGAATGGTCATGGCATCCTGATAAGGCATGCCTACGACATATGGAGCAGGTGTCATGGGCTGTGCCATTCGCTCCTGGAACTTTGGTACAAAGATTGCCAATGCGGTAATCGAAGCTAGGAGCACTCCTAGGATGACGTAAAAGACCACACTAGTCGGTCTACGGTCTTCTTCTGCCACGATGACTGGGGTGGGTGGGTCCTGGGAACGATAGGAAACAGGGCGTTCCCCACTGAGCATTTTATAGACCCCTTCCAAGTCTCTTCGCATGGCGAGCATGCTGGAATAGCGCTTCATTGGCTCAATCGATGTGGCTCGCAGGATGATATGTTCGAGTCTTGAACTGATCGCGGGGTTCTTCTCACGCACAGGGCGAATAGGTTCTTTCAGCTTACGGAAGGCCGCTGTTACAGGGGAATCCTGACTAAAAGGAACTTCTCCTGTCGCCAACTCATACAAGACAACACCCAAGGAAAAGATGTCGCTTCGCGCATCCATGTGAATCCCTTTTAGTTGTTCCGGAGCTGCGTAGCGCAGAGATCCCATGACTTCATCATTTTTGACCAGCGTTGAATCTGAGGTGACCTTGGCGATACCAAAGTCTGTCAGTTTTGGTTCGTACTCACTGGTGAGCATGATATTGTCGGGCTTGACATCCCGGTGGATAACGCCGTTTGAATGTGCATGCTGGAGGGCGCCGGCAAGTTTGATCCCGATCGCCACAATCTCCTTTTCTTTTAAAGGTTGTGGGAGGGAGCGGAGGAAGTCTTTGAGAGTAGGACCCTCCACGTATTCCATCACAATATAGCGCTGGCCATCTTCTTCAAAAGAATCATAGACCTGCACGATATTTTTATGATTTAGCTGCGCAATAGCCGCCGCTTCATCCAAGAGCGCTTCGGAGCGCACATTTTCTTTGCCTTTAAGTTTTTTGATCGCTACGTTTCTTCGCAGCTGCGAGCAGTAGGCCAGATAAACTGTGGCCATCCCGCCGTTTCCCACTTCTTTCAGGATCCTATAGCGATCCTGCAATACTGAATCAATCATAACTACCCTTTACTACTACCACGGCAATATTGTCTTTTGCTCCGCTTCGGAGCGCTGTATCGACAAGTTTACTGGCAATGACGTCGCTAGGTTCTTCCAGCAAGAGAATTTCCAGAATCTCCCCATTACTCAGCTGATCTGTCAAGCCATCAGTGCACAAAAGCAATGTATCCTCCTTGCCCATTTCAAACTGTTTGAGGTCCGCCTGGACGCGTTCAAAGGCGCTCAGGGCTTTGACAAGGACATTACGTTTCGGATGTACCCGCGCCTGCTCTTTGTCGATGACGCCGTTACGGAAGAGAATATTTACGAGTGTGTGGTCTTCGGTCATCTGATAGAGAATGCCTCTCTTTACCAGATACGCACGGGAATCTCCAATGTGCATAAGATAGACGATTCCCTCGACGATCAGAGCGCAGACAAAGGTTGTCCCCATGTCTTTGAGATTCTCGTTTCGATCCACCGCTACTCGCATTCTTTTTTGAATCTCGAGGATCAGCTTCTCACTTAGCTCCTCATCCAGCACTTCTGCATGACGTAGAAGTTCCACCGCAGTGGATACAGCAATTCTGCTGGCTGTCTCACCACCCTGATAGCCACCCATTCCGTCTGCAACAATATAAAGACTTTTTCT
>CALFKA010000298.1 GCA_937880545.1 uncultured Clostridia bacterium
GGTAGTTCAGTTGGTTAGAACGCTAGCCTGTCACGCTAGAGGTCGAGGGTTCGAGTCCCTTCCGGATCGCCATTTTTGCCAGTGTAGCTCAATTGGCAGAGCAACTGATTTGTAATCAGTAGGTTGCGGGTTCGAGTCCCATCACTGGCTCCAAATTTACATAATATGAGGTGGGGTACCCAAGTGGCCAAAGGGGGCAGACTGTAAATCTGTTGCAAGTTGCTTCGAAGGTTCGAATCCTTCTCCCACCACCAGATGCGGGTGTAGCTTAATGGTAAAGCCCTAGCCTTCCAAGCTAGTCACGAGGGTTCGATTCCCTTCACCCGCTCCACGCGTAACTATATATAAGCGTCCGTAGCTCAGCCGGATAGAGCAACGGCCTTCTAAGCCGTAGGCCAGGGGTTCGAATCCCTTCGGACGCGCCATTTTTCGGGGATCATGGGGATTAGCCAAGCGGTTAAGGCAACGGACTTTGACTCCGTGACTCATAGGTTCAAATCCTATATCCCCAGCCATCAGGATCCATTAGCTCAGTCGGTAGAGCACCTGACTTTTAATCAGGGAGTCCCGCGTTCGAGTCGCGGATGGATCACCATTTTAGGAGAGGTACCGAAGCGGTCATAACGGGGCGGTCTTGAAAACCGTTAGGGTGCAAACCCACGTGGGTTCGAGTCCCACCCTCTCCGCCAAAGTACCTATTCATGGAGAAGTACTCAAGTGGCTTAAGAGGCTCCCCTGCTAAGGGAGTAGGCTCTTTACGGGGCGCGAGGGTTCAAATCCCTCCTTCTCCGCCATGGAGGGGTGTAGCTCAGTTGGTAGAGCAGCGGTCTCCAAAACCGCGTGTCGTGGGTTCGAATCCTGTCACCCCTGCCATTACACTACCCCTGGGCCTTTAGCTCAGTTGGTCAGAGCATCCGGCTCATAACCGGCCGGTCCGGGGTTCGAGTCCCTGAAGGCCCACCACCACGCCCAGATAGCTCAGTCGGTAGAGCAGTGGACTGAAAATCCACGTGTCGCTGGTTCGATTCCGGCTCTGGGCACCAACACATGCGACTGTAGCTCAGCTGGATAGAGTACATGACTACGAATCATGGGGTCGGGGTTTCGAATACCTCCAGTCGCGCCAAAATAGCCCTGGGAGACCAGGGCTTTTTGCTATGCTGAATTGTTTGTATACCGCTGATCCTTGGTTCTCTTTCTCCACGGAAAATTCAAGAAGTTTGCGGACTGATGTCGTGTAGCAGACAGGTGACGAGTGCTTCTCGGTTATCAAACCCTTCACTTTTTGTAATCTGTCTTCAATGCCAGCTACTCGAGAGGTATGTTCTAAGTGATATGCCCTATCCCTTGGGTGATCGTATAAGTATTCGCTGAAGCAGGACTTGTCTTTTAAAACTCTTCTTTTTTTCGTGTCGGCTCCAAATCCCCCTTCTTCTTCTCCTGTTTATCCTATTTCGCTTTTCCATTCGTGGCATGACTTAGGGCTATTTCGCACCTCGTGAGATTCATTTTTTCTGGGTATACCTTAACAGAAAGATAAAACGATAGACAGGAGGCATGACTGCTTTCCATGAGGAAAAGAGGAGGAGATGACAAAGCTTACGATTTTACAGATTAATGATACACACAGCTATCTTGAACTTCATAATGAACACTTCTACGGACCGGAGGGGATCGAGGTACGTAAAGCAGGAGGCTATGCGAGACTGAAGCACTTAGTGGAGGAGATCCGAAAGGAAGAAGAGCACGTCTTACTGTTTGATAATGGTGATACGATTCACGGTACCTACGATGCCGTCAAAAGCAAGGGATGGAACATGGTGCCCGTTCTCAAGAGTATGGCGTTTGATGCGATGACGTTTCATTGGGACAGCGCCTACACTCCGGCGAATCTCAAAGAAATTGCCGAGGCGGTCGGCTATCCTGTGCTTGCCTATAATGTCTACGATAAGAAAAGTGGAGAACGGTTTTTCGAGCCCTACACGATTCTTTCGGTCGGAGAGATCAAGGTCGCTGTCATCGGCCTGGCCGCACACTTTATTGATAAGATGATGCCGGCTTCCTTCCATGAAGGTGTCCGTTTCACACTCGGAAATGAAGAGCTCCCGGGACTGATCCGGGAAGTAAAAGACAAAGGGGCAGATCTGGTGATTCTTCTGAGCCACAATGGTTTTTCGCAGGATCTCAAGCTCCTTAAAGAAGTACCCGGAGTGGATATCGATCTCTCCTCTCATACGCACAACCGCATTCATGAACCGGTGAGAGTAGGGGATGCCATTGTCATCCAGTCCGGTTCCCATGGCTCATTTCTGGGGCGGATCGATCTGGAGTTTGACGGTGTCATTCAAAGCCTCAAACATGAACTGATAGAGATCGTACCGGAGATCCCGGAAGATGAACAGATGAAAGAACTGGTGGATGAAGCGCTTGCAGAGAATCGTGAAATGCTTGCAGAGGAAGTGGGGTGCACGGAAATCCTTTTACACCGAGCCACTTCACTGCACGCAACGATGGATGATCTGCTTCTGGAGGCCATGCTTGCAGCGAGTGGGGCTGAGATGGCTTTCTCCAACGGCTGGCGCTACGGTGTACCGATTCCTCCGGGAAAGATTACTCTTGAGGACCTGCATCGCATTATCCCCGTCAACCCGCCACTACGCAGGGCGATTCTCACAGGGCAGGAGATCAGGGACATGATCGAGGAGAATCTCGAAGCTACGTATGCATGCGACCCTTATGAACAGAAGGGTGGATATGTAAAACGAATGAAGGGTCTGAAGGTCTATATAAAGATTGAAAACCCCTGTCAGCTCCGGGTGCAAGAGATCTTGGTCGGGCAGGAGACGCTTCAAAGAAACCGAGAATATGATGTCGTGTATGTCACCAGGCAAGGTGTCCCCTTTGACAGGTACGGAAAAAAGCACCGTGATATGAGAATCGATGCTGTCACAGCGCTGCGAGAATTCTTGCGAGAAGGGTGTTACGAGTCGGACAACGAGCCCTCTATCATCGTTATATAATCACTACTGCCTTGCAATATTCATCCCCGCAGTATCGACAAAGTGGGGATATTTTTATATATCGATTTAGACATGTCTTCAGATCTGTCAATTGTATTCCTCTTTCGGCGCGCATATAATGATAAATGATTGATGAATGTTTTTTGGGGGACTAAAACTTCTATAAAACAAACCATAATAGACAACTAAATGAGGAGTCAAGCGATGAAGACGCAGCCAATGAGACCGAAAATCCTGAAACTTGCCAAAGTCATAGGGGGACTGCCCGGAATGGTGAATAAGATCACGAAAGATTCCCCGGAGTATTACTCACTGGCATCTGTTGTCTCTGATGAGCAGGCAGAAGTTGCTATTGTAGCAGGCTTAAGAAAACATCGGAGTGCAGAGTATCTGGCGAAAAAAAGCGGAAAAGACCTGGAACGGACGAAAGTTCTGGCGAAGGAATTGGCAGATATTGGTGTGTTCGGTGTGATACAGGATAAAAAGGACGGGAGCGATCTCTATTATACAGAGATTTTTGCACCGGGGATCCTCGAGCGCATGGTCAACAACCGGGAACAGCTGGCAAAACACCCGGAAATTGGCAGGGCTTTCGACGAGTACACAAAAAATGCCGCTGCTAATCTAGCTTCCATGCTTCCCATGGGAGGAAGTTTGATGCGAGTCATACCGATTGAAAGTGCGCTGGATGGGAGCTCACAGGCAGTGCCGTTTGAACGAGTCTCTTACTATTTGGATAAATATGATCAGTTTAGCGTATCCGACTGTTCCTGCCGAGCATCCAGGCGCATTATGAATGAGGGATGCGGCCATCTCGAACACGACGTCTGTCTGCATCTAGGCCCATCGGCAAAGTACTATGCGGATACCGGGAAGGCGCGCATGATCAGCCGAGAAGAAGCGGAGGATATTCTGATCAAAGCAGAGGAGAATGGCTTGATTCACACCATGCCCAATATCGAAGAGCCTGGAGAATCTGCCGCTATCTGCAATTGCTGCTCCTGTTCCTGCTTTGGCCTTCGCGTTGGAATGATGTTTGGCGCAAAAGATGCCATTCGATCAAATTACATTGCCAAAGTGGAAGAAGAAAACTGTGTCGCCTGCGGCCAGTGTGTGGAGAATTGTCCCTCTAATGCATTAAAGCTGGGACAAAAGTTAGATACAAAGACACCGCTACCTCAACCAAAAGAAGTAAAGAAAATCACAGAGCATATCTGGCGTGAAGAGGACTGGAATGTCGATTACAGGGAAAACAGAGAGAATGTCTTGGAAACAGGCACCTCTCCTTGTAAAACCGCCTGCCCGGCTCACATTGCTGTCCAAGGATACATAAAGCTTGCAGCACAAGGCAAGTACATGGAGGCGCTGGAACTGATTAAAAAGGAGAATCCCTTCCCGGCTGTCTGCGGACGTATTTGCAATCATCTCTGCGAAAATGAGTGTACACGAGGAAGCATCGATCAGCCCATCGCCATTGATGAGGTAAAACGGTTTATTGCCGAGCAGGAACTCAACAGAGAAGGACGCTTCATCCCCAAAAAACGCTATGACTGCAGCGACAAGAAAATTGCCATTGTGGGAGCGGGACCTGCCGGCCTGACCTGTGCATACTTCCTTTCGCTTGATAACTACGATATAACGGTATTTGATAAGGAAGAACAGCTGGGGGGCATGATGACCTTGGGCATCCCATCTTTCCGTTTGGAAAAAGACGTAGTGCACGCAGAGATCGAAGTCTTGAAAGAGCTTGGCGTGAAATTTAAAACGGGAGTGGAAGTCGGCAAAGACGTCACTCTGGATGAATTACGCAATGAAGGATTTAAAGGCTTTTACCTCGCCATAGGAGCACAGGGTGGAAAACAGTTGGGTATTGAGGGAGAAGACGCGCAAGGAGTGTTGATGGGAATCGACTTCCTTCGAAACGTCAACCTCGGAGAAAAAGTCCAGCTGCCCGGTAAAACAGTCGTGATAGGCGGTGGAAATGTTGCCATTGACGTGGCACGTACCGCTGTCCGCGTGGGAACAACTTCTACCGAACTCTATTGTCTGGAGAGTGAGCAGGAGATGCCTGCTTTACCAGAAGAAGTAGAAGAAGCTACCTCGGAAGGGGTATCGATCTTTAATGGATGGGGACCTGCCCGCATCTTGACTGAAGACGGTGTAGTGAAGGGTGTTGAGTTTAAAAAGTGCCTGTCGGTCTTTGATAATAATGGTCGCTTTGCACCGACCTTTGATGAAGAAGAATTGATGACGGTTGATGCAGACCATGTGATTGTGTCAATCGGACAGACGATCGAGTGGGGAGATCTCCTGGAAGGAAGCCGTGTAGAACTGGGAGCGGGAGGACGAGCGAAGGCAGATCCTTTTACTTACCAGAGTGATCAGCCCGATGTCTTTGTCGGTGGGGATGCCTATACGGGACCAACCTTTACGATCGATGCCATTGCGGCAGGAAAACAGGCAGCTATCTCGCTACACCGCTATGTGCAGCCTGGTCAGTCTCTGACACTTGGGCGAGATCGTAGAATCTACGTACCCCTTGATAAGGAGAATGTCGTCATCCGTAGCTTTGACAATACACCCAGGCAACAGCCGAGTCGCAGCAAGGATGGTGTGGAGTCCTTCCGAGACAATCGTATGACCCTTACAGAAGAACAGATGAAGAAGGAAACAGAACGCTGCCTGAAATGCGGGGCGGTGAGAGTGGATGAATACCTGTGCATCGGATGTGGACAGTGCACGACAAAGTGTAAATTTGATGCAATTCACCTCGAAAAAGTCTATGATGTGTTCGGCACATCGTTTGAAAAACTGCCGTTTTCTGTTGCCCAGCATGCGGTAAAGCGCACAGTAAAAATCGCAGCCGGTGCTATTAAAAGGCAGGGGAAAAATGCATGAACTGGGGATTCTCAGCGCCATGTTGAAATCGATTGAAAAGATCATGGAAGAGGAAAATCTACACCGTGTGGAGAAAATCGTGCTTCAAGTGGGGGAACTCTCCGGTGTGATTCCCGACTACCTGGAAAAGTGTTTTCCGGCAGCAATCTACCAGACCAATTTTACAGATACGCAGCTTGAAATTGAGGTCATCGAGGGCATCGTTCGATGCAATAATTGTCAGGAACAATTCAACGGGTATCGTCATGATCTGATCTGTCCTGTCTGTGGCAAGCAAGATCTGGAAGCACTCAGCGGACGAGAGTTGCTGATCAAAGAAATTTTGGCAGGCTAGAATAATTAAGCGAAAAATCCGTTACGGTGTAAAAACCGTAGCGGATTTTCTTCAGTAAGACTTTCGTCCGTTGAGTAGATCGGTGTGCGAAACATTTGTCGAGTGGATACTATGTGAACAAGGTAGGTCTCAATGAATCGAGCATATAAAGAGATACCAAAGGGCAAGAAAAACGCGACATAGCACTGATAAACTCAGTATGAAAGAATACGAAGATCTCTTTAAGGCTTGGTAAAAGAGACAAAGGCAGGGGCCGGGAGCTCGACCTTTCACGCCTACCCCAAACCGCACTTTTGAGAGTGGTGCTGAGGAGGAAAGAGTCTATACTTCTTCTACTCGTTGATCCCCTGTTTCTAGGTGAGCTATGACAGGGAGGCGGGGGTCGAATGCAGGGAGCGGTCGATACTTGAACCTGCTTCTCAGGTGGCTATTGTCGATCTTCTTTTTGCTCACCGGATCGGGCGCGATTCCCAAGCGAATATATTGATTGAGCGTTTTATAGGAGTAACCGAAGACCTCCTCATCCGTCCTTTTTCTCAGACCGTCGGCAGGCGGCTTCACGAGGAATTTCTCCGGGATACCCATCTCCCTTCCCAGTGCAATGACCTCATCGCAGGTGAGCATCCCAAACGGTGCAAAAGCTCCTGCGGTGTCACCGTAGACGGTGGCATAGCCGATCCAGTCCTCCGACAAATTGCCGGTATTGATGACACGACTGCCCTCGATCGACTGGGACACGGCGTATAAGAGGGTCATGCGTACCCTCGGTGGCAGATTGATCTGGGTCTGCTCACTGATCGGGAACTCTTTTGTAAAAGCACTCTCGTGCAACTGTCGATAGAAGGAAGAAGTAATGTATGAGATGTCGATCTTCGTATGATGAATCTTCAGATGCTCGGCGATCTCATATGCATAGGAAATATCGGGTTGATGGCCGTCGGGCATAAGGATTCCGTATACGTTGTCAGCGCCGACTACTCGGGCCATGAGAGCAGCCGTGACGCTACTGTCCTTTCCGCCGGAAATCCCTATGATGGCTTTCGTTCCTCCGGTCGACGTCATCATGTCTCGGGTCCACTTTTCAAGCTCCGAAAGTACTTTTTCAGGGTTGAATATACTCATCGTCAAGCACCTTCACTTTCAGGCCTTTCATGATCTCCAGAGCGCTTCTGTGAAGCTCGGGATTCGATGCGACCGTACGTCGGGCAGAAACGGTTAAGCCCGATGAGGGAAAGACGTTCTGAATAATGTTCAGATTCGCTAGGACACAGACATTCGTCTCGACCCCCAAAAACTCGATAAATTCGAAATCGTTTTTCCGATCTTTGAATTTCTCTCTGAAAGCCAATGCTCCTTCGGGTGAAATGCCGTAATGTTCTTTCTCGAAGAGCTCGGCTTCCCGGAGGAGATCACGAAAAAGAGGATGGATCTCCTGCGCCCAGGCGATTGTCTCGGCGCTTCTATCTTTGTATTCGTCCTCGGGGTAAATGTTCTTGGTGCAGGCCATCAGTTCTCCGGTTCGGATCGCTTCTTCCAGTCGCTCTTTGATGTCTCCGAGCACATCCTCGACGGCCGGAAAGTAGAACTTTCCCTCGGGATCAAGATAGTCGTTTTGAAGGTCGATGGCAAATAACATAGTGATCCTTTCAAAAAACAATTTGATTCTTCAGACATTGAAGCGAAAGAGGATGACATCTCCGTCTTTAACGATATATTCTTTTCCTTCGCTTCGGATAAGACCAAGCTCTTTTGCCCGGGTCATGCTTCCGGCGTTGACAAGCTCGTTGTAATCGATGACCTCGGCACGGATGAAACCTCTCTCAAAGTCCGTATGGATCTTTCCAGCAGCTTTTAGGGCTTTGGTACCCTTTGATACAGTCCAAGCGTGCGTCTCCCTGGGACCGACGGTAAGGAAACTGATGAGGTTGAGGAGGGAGTAGCTGGCTTTGATCAGTTTATCGAGGCCTGATTCTTCCACTCCCAGATCCTGAAGGAAGTCCTTTCTTTCTTCGGGAGGAAGTTCAGAGATCTCTTCTTCAATCTGAGCGCTGATAGCGAGAACCTCAGATCCCTCTGCGGCAGCCTTCTCCTCAATGGCCTCGAGAAAGGGATTTGTCGTATGAAAATCATCCAGTCCCACATTGGCGACATAGATGACCGGCTTATCTGTGAGGAGTTGCATCTCCGTGACAAAGACTCTTTCTTCGGGCTCAAAGGTCATGTTTCGAACCAGGACCGCCTTATCAAACTCCTCGATCATTCGCTCAATGATGCGGATATTTGCTTGAAGACTTTTGTCCCCCTTTGCCTGGCGCTCCAGTCGTGCCTTGCGCCTCTCGAGGATCTCCAGGTCTGCGAGGATTAACTCAAGCTCGACCGTTTCCATATCTCTCACAGGATCAATTCCGCCCTCTACGTGGATGACATTTGTGTCCTCAAAAGCTCGCACGACATGGACGATGGCATCGACTTCGCGGATGTGAGAGAGGAATTGATTTCCCAGTCCTTCTCCTTTAGAAGCTCCTTTTACCAAGCCGGCGATATCAAAAAAGGTTACCGCAGCCGGCACGATCTTTTCTGAATGGGACATTTCCGCAAGGACCGCAAGCCTGGCATCCGGCACATCGACAACGCCCATGTTGGGTTCAATGGTGCAGAAAGGATAATTGGCGCTCTGTGCTCCAGCGTGAGTGATGGCATTAAACAATGTGCTCTTCCCCACATTGGGAAGACCGACAATTCCGAGTTTCATTTATTACTTATCTCCTGTCATTTTTAGAAAACTACGATAACTAGCATACTCTTCATGAGGTATGAAGGGTCTGTGTGCTGGGTACACCCTTCTCATGAAAAAGAACTATATCGATACATCGCAGAAAACATTTTGAATATTGGGACAGAGGGTGCGAGGGGGTCAGTAAAGAGCTCCTCATCCCTGACCCATTATAATGGAATTGTTTGCCAATAACAATTTAATAAAGCCTTCCTCTCTGAAAGCTCATGAATTGCATGGCCGGTACCACTTCAGGTAGTTATTGGTCGGCGTTCACAGTATGCTGTTCAGTGGTATAATGACATTCTATGAATAGAAATAATAGTTTTTGGAAAAGATTTATAGAAAAGCTCCAGCCCGCTTCTCAGACATTTTTGCAAGACGAGTTACGAAAAGACTGGGGGCTCAACATCTACTTTGTGCACCCTTTTTCCTCGGAGGAAGTGACTTACGCCTCCATGCTGGGAAGAGTTCTCGAATCTTCCTGTGAGCGGTATCCAACGCTTCTCTCCATCACCAGAAGAGAAGAAGAGTTGTATGGCAGTCACTTTTATACCAATGTGGAGAGCTTTGGTGAGCATCTCGTCATCGGCTTCTACTTGAGAGCTCTGCGCGACGAATATGTCTCGGACACTTTGAGCCGGGAGGTTGTGGAGTATATCAGTGAGATTTTATTTTCACCTCATGTAGAAGGCGAGGGATTTTCGGCGGAAATCTTTGAAGTGGAGAAAGAACGGCTTCTCGATGCCATGGCTTCCTTTAAGAAAGACCCGATGAATCTCGCCTATGCCGGCGCACTAAAAGGTTGCGTGGAAGGCGAACTCTCTCTGCTTCCTATGGAGCAGGCTGAAGTTCTTGAGAAAATGACACCCAAGTCTTTGTATGAGTATTATCTCAAACTGTTTGCGAATGCTCCATGTCACTTGGTTGTAAAAGGGATGGGCAACGATGCCTCGGAGGGTTCGATTCCTCTGCTAGCACCATTTCTCCCTGACTTCTTGCCTGGTGCAGATCCGGTGGAAAAAGGAGACTTTGCTCAGAGTGTGATGGTGCAGATGTACACCACTTCACTGCGGGCGGGAGACCCGGACACCCTTCCTCTCTACCTCTTTACCATGCTCTGGGGTGAGGGTGCCTTTTCGCGACTCTTTGAGACGGTGAGAGAAGAGATGGGGCTTTGCTACGGGATCAGCGCGGACTACTCGCGCTCCTTAAGTCTGGTCAGTGTAAGTGTGGCCTTTCTTCAGAAAGAACACACAAAGTTAAGTGATGCGATCCGTGATTCTCTTGAAATACTCAGAAAAGAGGGAGTTTCACAGGATGCTTTTGAGGGAATAAAGGCCGAGGTGCGCTCCTCGATGATCAGCCGCAAAGAGGGCATCGGATCCGAAATGTCCACCGTCTTTTATCGTTCGCTACTCGGTGAGAGTATTTCTATAGAAGAACGCCTGAAAAGGCTTGATAATATCACTCAGGAGGAAGTATTGAAGGCGGCACAGACCTTGGTGTATCATTCTTCCTTTAGCATTCTCGGAGGCGACTTATGATTCTCGAGTATAAAAGTGAACACTTTAAAGAGAGCTATCGCACCTTGCGCCTTGAGAGTGGTTTTGAGTTGACGCACTACCGAAAACCTTTCTCGCTTCAGGCAGCCTTTCTCTGTATCGATTATGGATCGCTTCACCGATCGTATAGAAGGCAGGATGGAAAAGAAGTAGTCCATCCAATGGGAAGTGCACACTTTCTGGAGCACAAGCTCTTTGAAAACGCTTCCGAAGATTTTTCACAAAAAATGGCAAAGCTCGGGGTCAGCGTCAATGCCTATACAGGCTACGACAGAACGTGCTTCTATTTTTTCGGAGGGGGTCATTTTGAAGAGGCGTTGGAGCATCTGCTAAAACTTCCCGTATTTCCCGGCTTCACGCAAGAGGGGGTGGAGAAGGAAAAGTCGGTCATAGCAAGAGAGATCGAACTTTATGATGATGACATCGATTCCCTTGTCTATCGTCAGGCGGTGGAAGCACTTTATCCGGGCCACCCGGTCGCAGAGGAGATTCTGGGAAGCGCCAACTCGCTCCTTGACATCACCTACAAATCTCTTCTGCAGATTGTGAAGGAATGCTATACGCCTTCTCGCATGCAGCTTCTCTTGATCGGTGACTTTGAGGAGAATATCCTAGAAAGAGTAGCGGAAAAGCTGCCGCGGCCATACCGAGTAAAAACGACAGATGTGATGACGTCATTCCCCGAGATATCATCCATTGCTTCGGGTTCTATCCATATGTATAAGGATATTTCCCTTCCCGGCTTTTCCTATCTTCAGAAACTGCCGCTGATAGAAGACGGCAGAGAGCGAACAACGCAGCACCTACTCTGGGAGATGACGCTAGAGAGCCTGACGGGAGCCGGGAGCCACTTGTTCACTCAACAGTATGCCAAGGGACATCTGATGTCTCTTCATTCCTACACGGTCGATCTTCCCGGTGCATCCTTCCTGTGTATCAACGGGGAGGGGAGAGACCCGGAGGCTTTTTTTGAGGCGCTCAGCCGGGAGATGGAGAAAACCCGTAGAGAAGGAGCAGACCCGGTTGACATGGAGAGGCTCAAGAGGCGACGGATAGGGGAGCGCCTACGCGCCTTTGATCAGTATGCGGAACTCTCTTTTCACTTCTTTGATCAGCGCCGTAATGGTTTCTCACTCTTTGAAGAAGCAGAGCTCCTGTTCGACCTGCCTCTTGCCGAGGGACGTTTGCCCGGCGGAGATTGGGTATACAGTGTCGTATCTAAGGAGTGTAAATGAATCCGATAGCATTTCAAATATTTGGTATTGAAGTTCGATGGTATGGCTTGCTGATGGCAAGTGGCATGCTGATTGCCAGCTTGCTTCTTCTGCGTTTTGCGAGAAAAAGAGGATATAAAGACGATCTGATCTATGATTTTCTGTTGATCATCCTCCCTTCATCGATTGTAGGAGCCAGGCTTTATTACGTGATCTTCAACTGGGGCTATTACTCACAGAACCTGCTTCGTATCCTGAACCTCAGAGAGGGAGGCCTGGCTATTCACGGTGGGGTAATAGGAGGAGTGATCTCCGGCTATATCTTCTGTAAAGTAAAAAAGATCAACTTTGCAGAGATTGCCGATATGGTCGCACCGGGCTTGATTCTCGCCCAGGCGATCGGACGCTGGGGCAACTATGCAAATGGCGAGGCACACGGAGGACCGACGGATCTTCCCTGGGCTATTTCGGTCGATGGTGTTATGGTCCATCCCACATTTTTGTATGAGTCCATCTGGAACGTGCTGGTTTTTCTCTTCCTCATGTGGCGTTATCGCAAAAAAGCTTTCCATGGAGAGATCTTTCTGCTCTACGGTATTCTGTATTCTGTGGGAAGGTTCTTTATTGAAGGCCTCCGAACAGACTCTCTGATGATTGGGCCGCTTCGAACGGCACAGGTTATCAGTGTACTGATTATTGTGAGCTTTTCTGTGCTATGGTTTATCGGTAGAAACAAGAACAAACGTTTGCAAAATCAAGACAAAGAAAGAAATTAGTGTCAATTTCACAGAAATCTTTCAAAATCCCTTGCGGGATTATTTTTTTTGGTTTATGATGGTTCAAAGTGGACCAAAGTGGGTTCAAGTGGAAGCAAAGTACTAAAAGGAGAAAGTCGTGTTCGGACAATACACCCATGCCGTCGATCCAAAAGGCCGTGTGAATATTCCGATGAAGTTCAGAGAAAAGCTGGGCGAGACTTTCTATTTGGTAAAAAGCACTGACCAATGCCTGGATGTCTTCCCGGCACATGCATGGGAAGAACTGAAGCGCAAGATGCAGCAGGCGTCTCAGTTTAATAAAGCGATCAAAGAGTATCAACGCGTTATTATCAGCTCAGCTGTGGAGTCGTCGACAGATCGACAGGGAAGAGTCTTGATTCCCCAGAATCTGAGAGAGTTTGCCGGAGTAGATAAAGAAGTGATGATTGCCGGTCTGGGTGAGCGCCTGGAGATCTGGCCACTAGACAAGTGGAACGCACGCTATGTAGATATCGAGCTTGATATGGAAGCCATCGCCGAAGAACTAGCAAAGCTGGGGGTGTAGGATGGCATATCACCTCAGCGTCATGATCGACGAAACCCTAGAAGCTCTTCAAGTCAAATCCGATGGGATCTATCTCGATGGGACTGTAGGCGGAGGCGGACACTCCTCAAAAATTTTAGAAAAGCTCGATAACGGTCTTTTAATCGCAATGGATAAAGATGATGAAGCCATTCATTATGCCAAGCGGAAACTGAAAGAGGTCGGAGGAAACTTTGTCCTTGCCAGAGGCGATTTTGCCCATGCACAGGATCTTCTCGATGAACTGGAAATTGAATGCATAGACGGAGCACTCCTGGACCTTGGTGTCTCTTCCCATCAGCTCGATGAAGCGATGAGAGGGTTTAGCTATCACCAGGATGCACCTCTTGATATGAGAATGAACCGCTCACAAAGAAAAAGTGCACAGACGATCGTCAACGAATACTCAGAAGATGAGCTGACAGACATTCTGTACAGATATGGTGAGGAGAAGTGGGCCAGACGCATTGCTCAGTTTATCATCGAATATCGTCCTCTGGAGACGACGTTCGAGCTGGTGGATATTATTAAGCGGGCTGTACCGGCCGGTGCAAGAGATCAGAAACATCCGGCTCGAAGAACCTTTCAGGCACTGCGCATCGCTGTTAATAATGAACTGGACCAGCTGCCGCAGAGCATCGAAGACATCGTTGAAAGGCTGGCTCCCGGCGGAAGGCTGGTGATCCTGACATTCCACTCCCTGGAAGACCGGATTGTGAAGAACACGTTCCGGCAACTCCAAAAAGGATGTATCTGTCCGGAAGGAATTCCCATCTGCATCTGCGGAGGGGAGTCCATGGGACAAGTCATCACGAGAAAACCCATTATCCCAACGAACAAAGAATTGCAGTTTAATCCACGGAGCCGTTCGGCAAAGCTGAGAGTTTTTGAAAGGAGAGCCCAATGAAGCTGGATTTCGATAAGTTTGACAAGGCATACAACGAAGATATTGAAGCCAGACATCGCTGGAAAGAAGAAAAGCTCGCCAAACAAAAACAGAAGCAGAGAATCCAGAGTTATCTTTTATATGGCTTTATTACGCTACTTGCTTTTGCAGTTTTGGCCAACACCATCAATGGCTATGTCCACATGAATCGTATCAAGTATGGAAATGCCCGATTACAGACGGAAATTGACACCCTGAGAGCAGAGATCGAGATTCTTGAAAAACAGATTGAAGAGAAAACGAACGCCATGGGAATCCGCGACTATGCCCAGCGTGAGATGGGAATGATCCCGGAAGATCAGGCAGAGCAACGCCGCGTGCAAATCACGCGCACCTTCACATTGAAAAGAAACACAGAAAGTGCTATAGTGATGGAGGAACACGAGAGTTTTCCTGCTCAAGGGCAATAAAGTTTATTATATGAGGGGCAGTTTATGAACCTGAAAAGAGGGAACCTCAAGATATATCTGGCGCTGTTCCTGATATGTCTTGTTTTTTTTCTGTTTCTTGGAAGAAGTTTCCAACTACAGATTTTGCAGCACAAAGAATTGACGCGCATGGGGCAAGCACTCAGTAAGCGTGACATTGACGTCGAGCCAGTCCGCGGTGAGATCTACGATGTGGATGGCAATCTTCTGGCGACATCCATCAAGGTCTATGACCTCTGGGTCACCCAGAGTGATCTTCACTTAGATAAGATGGATACGGCAGAAGAGATTCTGGAGTTCCAGGAACACATCAAGACGTTGGAAGAGATTCTGGGTGTCACAGAAGAAGACTTTATGGCAAAGGCCACCGGTCCCAACTCCAGCTTTCTTGTCGCCAGCAGCATTGACAAAGAAACATATGAAGCATTAAAGCAGAAGTGGCCCCCTTGGCTTGTCGCTGCTGACTCTTATAAGCGTATCTATCCGAGGGGGAGCGTCGCTCCCCAGGTGATTGGAACAACCGACAGTGCCGGAAACGGTCTAGCCGGTCTCGAGCAGAGTTATAATGATGAGCTTCGAGGGGTAAACGGAAAAGTGCTCATGGAGACAGACCTCTGGGGCAATCAACTTGCTATGAGAGAGGCCAAACTCTATGCGCCTGTCAATGGAAGCAATATTCAGACAACCATTTCCATTCCCAAACAATAGATCGGAAGAGCACACGTCTGAACTCCAGTCACATCACGATCTCG
>CALFKA010000299.1 GCA_937880545.1 uncultured Clostridia bacterium
GAACTCTTTTCTGATTAGATGGTTACTCTTCTTGAGACATAGAACGGTGACAAACAGTATCAAAGGACAAGCACCCTTCTGTGTGGTACACTTTGTTACATATATATGAAGAGGTGAGTGGTGAAAAAAGGATTTCTCTTACGTTTTACAGAATTGCAGTTCGGGCTCTTTCTCTACGGACTGGGCATCGCGCTCTGTCTTCAGGCACATATCGGCTATGCTCCCTGGGATATCTTTCATGTGGGCATTGCCAAGGTAACAGGGTTGAGTGTTGGCACAGCCTCCATTGTTGTGGGGTTTGTCATTCTTGCACTTGTGGCTCTGTTTAAGGAGCCTTTGGGAATGGGAACCGTCTTCAATATGATCATGGTAGGCCTCTGGCTTGACTTCATCCTCTGGCTCGACGTCATTGCCCTCGCCCCCAACTTCCCTATCGGACTCCTGATGCTTCTTTTGGGTCTTTTGATTATCGGTGTAGCTATGGTCTTCTACATTCGAAGCGGATTTGGTGCCGGTCCAAGGGACTCTGCCATGGTAGCGCTCCACAGAAAAACAGGACTTCCCATCGCACTTACTAAGGGGCTTATCGAGATCACGGTGGCATTTGCAGGCTGGAGAATGGGAGGGCTACTAGGAGTTGGCACTGTCATCAGCGCGCTATCTTCCGGGTTCATCGCTCAGTTCGTCTTCAAGTTGTTCAGGTTCGAGCCCAAGGACATCAAGCATGAAAACCTCAAACAGACATTCGATCGTCTTCGAGGAATAAAACAAACTCACTGAGAACCTCATCTTCAAGGTAACCCATCTACCATAGTGCCTCGAAATCTGTTGTGATTTTCATAGAATGCTTTTCACTCTTTCTCCAAAAACTGCAAAATATCACTTGAAATATCTTAAGGAGAAAAAATGCTCAACAAACTCAGACAGTATATCAAAGCAAACATAGACTCATCACTGGAACTCCTGAAGAAATATGTCAACTACCCCAGTGTTGCTACAGACGCTTTGTCCACGCATCAATGCGCCGAATTTTTAGTTTCTGTCATGGAGGAAGCAGGCATTTCCACTACTCTTTATGAGACATCCGGGAACCCGATCGTCTTTGGAGAGATCCCTTCAGATAATGCAGAAGCCCCCACAATACTCTTCTATGGCCACTACGATGTGCAACCCCCTGAACCGCTGGAAGAGTGGTTCTCACCGCCCTTTGAAGCCGAACTTCGTGAAGGAAGACTCTACGGAAGAGGGGCAGGAGACAACAAAGGACAGCATCTGGCACATATTCTCGCTATCAAGGCTTATCAAGAAATAGTCGGTCCAATTCCCGTACATGTGAAACTCATCATGGAGGGAGATGAAGAGTTCGGCAGCGCTTACTTGACTCCATTTGCTCAGGAGCATCGGGAGCTGCTAAAAGCGGATCTTGTTTATATTTCCGATGGTCCATTACACGAATCTGGTGTTCCGCTCATCAACTTTGGAAACCGAGGAGTGATGAACTTTTCAATAGAGGTGGAGACAGCGACGACAGACCATCACTCCGGCAACAGAGGAGGGGTCATCCCCAACGCCGCCTGGGAGTTAGTGAATCTGCTTCATTCGATGAGCGATGGGCGCGGAAAAATTACGATCGACGGCTTTTATGATGATGTCTTGCAAGCCACGGATTTTGAAGAAGAGTTGATCGCAAATATTCCCTACGACACACAAGAACTGGCAAAGACTTATGGGGTAAAAGAGATTCCCTTTAACAGGCGTGAGTTCTATGAACGCATCTGCTTTCAGCCAACCCTCAGTATCAACTCTTTAGGCAGTGGCGATGCGCGACTGGTCAAGAACACGATCCCCGCAAAAGCGATGGCCAAGTTTGACATCAGACTGGTGGCGAATCAGGATCCTGAGCATGTCTTCTCCTGTGTGCAAAGACATATCAAAAAGCAAGAAGTAAAAGGGAACGTGCATGTATACAAAGAAGGAGAGGATATGCTTCCCTCAAAGACAGATGCGCGTCTGCCTATCTGCCGGAAAGTGATCGATGCCGTCGGTGAGGCATTTGGGAAGAGGCCCATCGTGCAACCAGTGACAGGGGGCAGTCTGCCAAATGCTGTCTGGACAGACGTACTAAAGCTCCCCGCCATCTCAGTTCCCTATGCAAATGCAGACGAAAACAATCATGCGCCAAACGAAAATATGCAGGTTGACTGCTTCCTGCAAGGTATAATCACGACCGCGACGGTGCTCCATGCACTTGGCGATCAAGAATCGTAGCCCTCGATAGAGGAATCCGCAGACTCTTCAACCTGCGGATTGCTTCTTTCTTAGGGACATATGGTTATGGTGACTCCATTTTTCCAGGGAGCGCTTCCAGAAAACAAAGGAAAAGTCTATTCCAAAAACTCACCTTAACTTTCGGTAAGATATTATCCAACATCCAATAGGATCAGCTCATCGTTCTCATGAAGTAGGTAGTATCTTCTGCCTGAATCTCTCAGATTATTTTTATCACATTTGTTCTTCGAGCATCCAATCAATCAAATTGATACATTGAATCCCATTTTGCGAAAAGTCAAATTTATCAAGGGTTAGAATCCACTTGGGAAAATTATCTTTCACACTCTCCAAGCTTCTAAACTCTCTGGCCCGAGTGGCTTCATTCATAAGAGATAAACTAACTTGGATATACATTTTCTCTGCTGCTCTTTCAGCCACAAAGTCTATCTCCGCATCTGCAATATCTCCAGCATACACACGATAACCTCTACGAAGCAGTTCAAGATAAACTGCGTTTTCTAGTTGGCTACCTATGTTTTTTGCAATAGGAGGTACCACTACGCTCTTTAATCCACCATCAACCAAGTAATACCTTTTTTTACCCACCAGCCTTTTTTTCCCCTTTAGTTTATACATTTCGACAGGGTACAAAACATAGGCTTCTAAAAGTGCTTCGATATAGTCGTTCACTGATTTATAGGAAGTCGTTCCACCTGCTGATTTAATTGTGTTGATTACGTTCTTGATCTCAATAGGTCTGCCGATCATTTCAAATAGGAAGCTGATGATACCATGTAATGCGGTAATGTCTTTTATTTGATGTCTTGAAACAATATCTCTTACAATGATACTGTCGTATAACCCTTGAAGATAGTCTCTTTGCAGACTCTCATTTCTAGAGAGCACAACAGCCGGGAATGCGCCCAAGTCCAAGAAATCTTGAAATTCCTTTTCGTGATCTATCTCTTCATTTCTTTCATACTGTTTAAAGTCCAGATACTCTAAGAAGGATAGAGGTAACACTTCTATTTCAACATAACGACCAGATAGAAGGGTAGCAATCTCGGAGCTCAATAGCTTAGCGTTAGACCCGCTAATAACAAGATTAACTCTTCCTGTTGCATGAAGCCCATTAACAACCCTCTCCCAACCTTCAATTAGCTGAATCTCATCCAGCAAGAGGCAATAACTGTTTTCTTCTTGAATGGAGCCAAACTCCTCTTGAATTCGGCGGAAGAGATCTTCATGGGTTCTTAGATGCAGGTTTTCAAAGCTCTCCAAATTTAGATATAGAATTTTCATTTCGGGCTGATGTTTTTTGATGTGGTCCCTATACATCATCAGAATCGATGATTTTCCTGCTCTTCGAACACCGGTAATTATTTTTATGAGTCTCGGGTTTTCGTATTCTATTAATTTATCCAAATATTGATGACGAGAGATCATGTTTTTTCTCCAATTCAATTTGTAATTGAATTATATCAATTATACTCACATTATTCAATCGCTGCTTGAATAATAATTATTTTAATGCTCTCAATTCATTAGCGATTGAATCATTAAGGGTTCTATTAGCTGTATCCCGAAGCATACTCGCAAATAAAAAAATCCGCAAACTTAGCGGATTCCTGTATTTATTACTTCTTTCCAGATTGTACCTCGTAGTTACGCTTTCCCATGGCTCTAAAGGAATCATGCCAAGGCTTTCATAAAACGGTACTAACTCCTCATCACACGAAAGATCTATCATGTATATATCTCGGGGTTCATCGAGTATTCTCTCCATCAACTTTCTTCCTATGCCCCTGCCCTTATAGGGTGGCAGCACCTCTAAAAGAGGAAGATAAGCACTGTGTACTCCATCACTGATCGCATGGACAAAGCCGACAATCAGATCGGTCTTCTCATCGATCGCAACGATGGACAATGCGCTGTTTTCAAGAATTTTCTTATGAGTTTCTTTGTCCGGTGGATTTGGCCAGCCATCAAAGAAGCCCTCTCCCAACTCCATCCCCTTTTCGTATTTATCAATCCGTATCAATTCTCTTTCCTATCAGTAAGGCAGAAGAGTCCTGTTCTTTGAAGCCGTTGTGCAAGTAAAAGTGATAGGCAGGGTGATTGCGCTGTGTAAACAATTGAATCGAATCAAAGCCCGTTGTGTGGATTCGGTCAAAGAGCAGGTCCAACATCCGGCTTCCATATCCTTCTCGTTGTTTCACCGGATGGATCAGAAAGTCCTGTACCTTCAGATAACTTCCTTTGATGGTGGGCACAATAAGCCCTAACACAATACCCACGGGGTCATCATTTTCGCGCAGGATAAAGCATCTTCTGCCCGAGTCTCTCAGATAGGCACTGATATAGTTCATGACATCCGGAAGGTCATGTGTCTTATGCCATGGAGCTTCTTCATAGGCCAGAAGATAGATTTCTGCATAATCTTCGATTTCGTCAGGGACTCCCTGCACCAGATCTGTCATCACAGCCACCTTTCTACCGACTTTCTCTTCTCTCAGTGTAGCATATTTTTTCATGGATGAGGCGGTGTGCGATCATCACATAAGCAAAGTCGTATAGCGTTTTTTACAGCTGTCACCATACGCTTCTGCGTTGTGTCCCTTCCACGGAAAAAACCTTGGCTTACCGCCTATTGTTCTCTCGTCAGCTGATACATCAATGCATTGACGATGGCGGCGGCGACATTGCTTCCGCCTTTTCTTCCTCTGGAAACAATAGAGGGCACATCAGCTTCAATGATCAGCTCTTTTGCCGCTTCCACATTGACAAAACCCACAGGTACGCCGATCACAAGACTCGGATGTATCTTCCCTTCATCCATCCGTTCGCGAAGGCGGATGAGCGCTGTCGGAGCATTTCCCACAGCAAAGATAACTGCTCCCTTGATAGATGCCGCCTTATCGATGGACGCATGCGCGCGCGTTGTGCCCTGTTCTTTTGCCGCTTCCGCCACATCCGGGTCCGCCATGAAACATATCGCTTCACAGCCTAGCTGTTTGAGTGCGGCCTTGTTAATCCCTGCCAAAACCATATTAGTGTCGGTGACGATCGTAGCGCCCTTCTTCAGAATATCCAGCGCTTGTTGGACCACGCCTTCACTGAAACATAGTGTATCGGCATATTCAAAGTCCGCCGTTGTGTGGATGACACGGTATACGACCGGCTTCAGGAGCGGATCAATTTCTTTGTGTATCTCTTCTTCAATCATCTGAAAACTCTTCGCTTCTATTTGCTCCGGGAGCACCTTCTCGATTTTTCTTTTCATCGTTTTCTCTTTTCTTTATAGTTGAGGGCAGCTCTTACAAAACTTTCCGCCATCGCAGGTTTTTGTGGGAAATAGACATAAGCAAAACCGGCAAAGATTTTTTTTGATGCGTGAACACAGTTCCAGCTTCTGCCATCCGGCTTTTCAGCTATGAAACTCTCTCCCTCCTGATCACTGACATAATAGTGATACTCGTGGGTACGTAAACTCTCGCCTTTTGCACAGAGCAGGTTATCATGATGCGCTGTGAGCGTGTGGTAACCAAAGTGCTGAAGTCTCTTGCTCATCGTGACACTTCCTCTTATGACCCCGACCATCTTGTGCCCATCAAAGTCCTCATGAAGATAGGCAAACCCGCCACCTTCTGCCAGGACGGGAAGTCCTCTTTCGATCTGCTCTTTGATGCTCCTGTGCATGGAGCGGTTCTTAGCAAGGGATGAAAGATGAAGCTCCGGATATCCTCCGGGCAGGTAGAGGGCGTCTACATCTTCCGGCAGATGTCTATCCCTGATCGGCGAGAAGTACACCAGCCGAGCCCCCAATTCCTCCAGCATTCGGAGGTTTTCTTGATACATGAAGCAAAAAGCTTCGTCAGATGCGACAGCTACCTTTGCTTTTCCAAGTGGCACCAGAGTCGGCATCCTCTCACTTAGGTCGGGAGCTGTTTGCCCCAGAGCCAGTACGCCCTCCAGGTCGATATGCTTCAGCGCCAGTTCACCTAGTAGTGCCAGCTTTTCTTTGAGCTCATGCACTTCGTGACTTTGTAGAAGTCCCAAGTGACGACTTGCGATTTTGAGTTCTTCTTTTTGGGGAAGAAACCCCAGCGGCATGACACCCTGTCTTTTGGCCATTTCACTTAGTCCGTGATACACCCCTTCTGAGATGCCGTTAAAGATGACACCGCGGATCATGCTCTCCTCTCGAAACTCTGTAAAACCTTTTATGATGGCGGCGGCAGACGTGTACATCCCCTTTGCCTGGACAACCAGAATCACCGGGGTCCGAGTGTGATGTGCCACATCATAGGTGCTGTAGTCACCCTCCATACCCACGCCGTCATAATATCCCATGACACCTTCAATCAGAGACATTTGCGTGTCTGCCTCTGCTAGAGAAGCTCTCAGCATCTCAGGAGAAAGCATGTAAGGGTCTAGATTTCTCCCCGGCACCCCGGCAATCTCCCGGTGAAACTGTGGATCGATAAAGTCCGGACCGCATTTAAAGGACGTGACGCTAATGCCGCTTTTTTTCATCGCACTCAGAAGAGCTAGTGTGAGTGTCGTCTTGCCACTACCGGAATGCGTCCCGGCGACCAGGATACGCTTACTCATCTTCTCCTCCTGCACTCAAAATATATATAGGATTGTCGGCGATCATCAGGCGCACGCTACCGGCTCCTCTGGCTCGTGAGCTTCCGAGCTGCATGATCTCCGGTTCCAAATGGTTGTTTTTAAAAGCCATGAGGGCTTCTGTAAGAGACTCCAGAGCAATCGTGCTGAGGACGATTCTCACCTTGGGATTCTTCTCAAGAAGAAGCGTCATCGTCTCCTCCATCCTGCCACCGGCTCCTCCGATAAAGGCCACATCAGGGGCGGAAAGCTCTTTTAAAGCCTCTGGTGCCTGTCCCTCGATGGGGAAGATATTTCCCAGATGAAACGCTCTTGCGTTTTTCTCCATCAGCCCAATCGCCTCGGGGTTGTGATCAATGGAGTAGACTTTGCCTTCATAAGCTGCCAGAGCCATCTCCACACTGACACTTCCCGTGCCTGCTCCGATGTCATAACAGATATCTTCCGGTGAAATCCTCAGTCGACTTAAAATCTGTGCTCTGACGGGTGCTTTGCTCATCGGGACCTCTCCCCGAATAAACTTCGCATCAGCTATCCCCGTTAGGACTCTCCTGTCGGGATGAGGGTTGTCGATCAGCAGCACTGTAAGAGATGCAGAAGGACTTGCTTGCAATTCTTCTGCACTACACTGTGTAATCTTCTCTTCAGGGCTTCCCAGGTTTTCTCCTCTTGTCACTTGAAGCTCTCCAAAACCCGCCTTCACAAGATCCTCTGCCAGTTCGTGAGTGTTTCCTCCGGTTAGCACAAAAGTCTCCGCGTTTCTTCTCACCACATCGGCGACGGAGATTTCTTTTCCATGGGCACTGATGAGTCTGGCGTGCTGCCAGGGTCGTTTCAGTTTGGAGAAGAAATAGGAGACACTCGAGATTCCTGCATAGACACTGACCTCAAAAGAAACAAGAGCTTCCACCAGTGAATGAGCTCCGCTGTAGAAACCTGTGTCACCGGAAAGTAACACGGCGTAGTATTCCTTATCTTCACGCTCTATTCTCTCTCTGATTTTTTCTGCCTCAAAGATAGCCACACAGGGCTTCCCGCTTATAACGGACAGCTCAAGCATCCTTTTTGCTCCAAAGATCAGCTGTGCTTGCGCGATGGCTTTGATAGCCTCCGCACTCAGCGACTCTTCTCCCACGCCGATACCGATAAGTGCAACTTTCTTTACCAAGACTCAATCCTTTCCAGGACTTCTTTGATCGTAATGCCCGACTTTTTTTGTGGGCGAGTGAGCACGGCGATTTTCATTCCACACTCCCTAGCAGCTTCCACTTTCGCGTGCCAGCCTCCAGCACCTCCTGAGTCCTTGGTCAGGAGGATACCCGCCTCACTTGTCCGAAACATGGCGGTGTTGAGTTCTTTCGTAAATGGCCCTTGCATGCAGATGATGTGTGAGGGAGGAATCTCTGCCTCCCGGCACAGCTCGAGACTCGCCTGCATAGGAAGTACGCGCACCCAGACTCGTTTTTGATAGTTTTTTACTTCTGAGAGTCTTCCAACACTCTTTGCTCCCAGCGTGGAAAAGATAATATCTTCTCCCTCATTGAGCCAGACAATGAGTTGGTCCAAGTTTTCAAAATACAGCTCTCCCTTCTCCACAGCTCCCTCTCTGTCGATCCGAAGATACGAAGTAGCACTCTCATCACAGGCAGCCTCTATCTCTCTGCTGACCTGTTCTGCATAGGGGTGGGTGGCATCGATGACTAGTTCTGGGCGATGCAAGAGCATTTCTCTTTTCATGGCTTCTCTATCAAGCCTGCCTGTCTGCTTTGCGAGGGTTTCGCTTTCTTCTAGAAGATCTCCTCCATAGTCTGTCGCCACAAAGACAATAGATGGGATTTTTTTCTCATTAAGCTTCGCCGCAATACGGCGCCCCTCACTCGTTCCGCCGAAAAGAAAGATCTCAGCCAAGGTGATAGCCTCTGGGGGTGACCATCTTTCCCCTGATTTCCTCCGTGAATTTATTGCCGATAAAAATAGTGGTGAAAGATCGGAAGAGCACACGTCTGAACTCCAGTCACATCACGAT
>CALFKA010000300.1 GCA_937880545.1 uncultured Clostridia bacterium
TACGAGATCGTGATGTGACTGGAGTTCAGACGTGTGCTCTTCCGATCTGATATACAGTTGACGCCCTCAGTGGCTCTTCTGTTTCGGCCAACAACATTGTTCGCATCCTGCATTCTATCCTGGAATATCACGCAACGGATGAATTTTTTCAAGCCGAATGATCAATCATAATTAAAGGAGAACGAAATGTCGAAAAGATTTGCGCTGTTTCTTTTGATTGCCATGCTGTTGTCATCTTGTGCAGCTCCTGCACTTGATGAAGCCAAACTCGCGGCAGAAGGCTGGGTGAAAAATCCAGTCGAAAACGGTTATGTCCTGCTGGAAGAACTTCCTGCACCTCGTACGGAAGAAGGCAATTATGCCGCTGACGCATCTTCCATCAATGCTACGAATCTCTACAACTATATGGGAAGAAATGATGTCACCTATATCGATCTGAGAGACTATGAAGACTATGCAAGAAAACACCTGAAGAACTTTGAGGTTATTCCGTACTTTGCTCTCATCTTCAATGAAAACGCAGGCAAAGACGATGCGATGGTTCAGTTGTTTAGCGGCACGCCGGAAGAACCCGTGGCGGTCTACCAGTCCTCGGAAGCCATTCTCAATGAGCTCTTCCCGAAAGATGAAACTCTTTTCCTGATGTGCCAGTCAGGCGGTCGTGTCGCCATGATGATGGAGATTCTCGAAGAGTACGGCTATGACATGAATAAAGTCTATAATGTCGGTGGCTTGGGGCAATTCACTGATGCAGGCTTTGAGTCTTATATCACGGACACGGAAGAATTTGCCCTGGATGTTGACTATCAGATTGAAGGCGCTATAAAGCACTAATAGTGGCTACGCTGAAGAGTTACGAAGGATCTGATCGAGCCGTTGATCAGATCCTTTTAACGTTACTGGATATGGGGGCTTTATAAGTGATGGATAGAGAAGAGCGGATGTTTGTAGTCATATTCCACTATGAAAACGTAGAAAAATAGAAGATGAGTCCAAGGAAAAGAGTGTAGAGTTGTATATGATTCAATTTTTTTCTATCAAATAACACCGATTGGAAGAAAGTATTGATGTCTTCATGTTTGTTGAGATATTAGAAGAAACCGCCAACAGAGGAAAAGGAAACCAGATAGGGCTTTTGAGAGGGATAATTCTGATGTGCAAAAACTATTTTGAACAGCGGTAATGCTTGAGATTCTAACCCGCAGGCATCTCTAAACGCCAAGTTCTACAAAACTGCCATTTGCATGAATCCATTAAGCCAAGTACTATATGTAGTGCAACCACCCGGACGATAGGGCTACATTTAGTAGGCGACAGAGATAAGGAGTACCCCGAAAGTCCTGAAAGGAATATATAGAGATATGGAGGAAAAGAAGTTGCGTGTAGAAAAACGTGAAGGCACTGCCGTTGATTTTGACGGTGCGAAAATATCATCAGCCATAGAACGTGCCATGGCAGAGACAGAGATCGGCATCGATTCCCAACTGGCGACAACCATCGCTAAAAACATCGAAAAAGAAGCCAGGAAATGGGAAGGAATTATTTCTGTCGATGACATTCAGAATCTGGTAGAAGAACAATTGATGGATAGCCCGAGAAAGGATGTCGCGAAGCGCTACATCATCTATCGAAATGAGAAGGACCGAACGCGTCCAGTGCGTAAAGCCGGAGGCCGACTGCTGAGCGAGGACTTCCTGCGCGTATATAAGCACAATCCCTCTCCGATGGGAGAGCTGGGGAATTTTGTTTTTTATCGTACGTATTCTCGCTGGCTTCCCCAGGAAAACAGAAGAGAGAATTGGTGGGAGACGGTTCGCCGCGCAGTGGAATATAACTGTTCGCTCGTTCCCACAACGCGAGAAGAAGCAGAAAATCTATTCGACAATATCTATAATATGCGCCAGTTCCTCTCCGGCCGCACCTTCTGGGTGGGGAATACCGATGTCGCCAAATACTATCCGATGAGTAACTTCAACTGCTCATTCCAAGTATTGGACTCCATGCGGGCTTTCAAAGATCTCTTTTATTTGTTGATGATCGGCAGTGGCGTTGGGATCCGCGTCCTCATAGACGACGTGGAAAAGATTCCGAAGGTCCGTACGGACTATGAACTCATTCATGAAGATTACACGCCGGTGCGAAAAAGAGACCGCGAAGACAATACCTCTCTCGACTTCTTCAATAATACAACGGTAAAGATTACGGTGGGTGACAGCAAGGAAGGCTGGGTCCAATCACTTGAGTACTTCTTAAATCTTGTCCACTCCAACGAGTTCCGCAATATCAAGACGATCATCATCAACTATGATCATGTCCGCCCGATGGGAGAAAAACTTGTCACTTTCGGCGGCACCGCCAGTGGCCACTCGAGTCTGAAGAATATGTTCTTCAAGATCGACAAGGTCATTAAGAAAGCCGGCTATATCATGGACCAGACATGGATTAAACTTCGCCCCATCGATTGCCTGGACCTTGCCAATATCATCGGCGAGAATGTCGTCGTCGGGGGCGTCAGACGTACTGCTGAAATCGTCCTTGTTGACCAAGATGACCCCGCCTGCATTGAAGCCAAGAGCAATCTCTATAAGCAGATTGATAGTATGTGGGTGGTAGACAAAGAACTCCTGCATCGTCAGATGAGCAACAACTCCATCTTCTATACAAGAAAACCCGATCGCGAGATGCTGCACTGGCAGATAGAGCAGATGCGCTACTCCGGAGAGCCCGGATGGATCAACGCAGAAGCCGGCGAGAAGCGCCGACCTAATTTCCAAGGGGTCAATCCCTGTGCTGAGATTCTTCTGGACAGCGGTGGCCTCTGCAACCTGACGACGGTCAATGTCGCCGCTTTCGTCAAGGATGGCAAGCTCGACCTCAAAGCCCTCCTATACGCTCAAAAGCTCTCTGCAAGAGCAGGATATCGCATGACCCAGGTAGAACTCGAACTGTCGCATTGGAACCACGTGCACGAGCGTGATGCGCTTATCGGCACCTCCCTGACAGGTTGGCAGGATATGGTCAATGCAACCGCGATGTCCAGAGAGGACCAAGCGGATCTTCTGAAGAAACTCAGAAGTACGGCAAAGAACGAAGCGGAGTACTACGCCATGGAAATCGGCTCCAATCCTCCGCTCCTCGTAACAACGGTCAAGCCCGAGGGAACTCTCTCGCAACTTCCGACCGTATCAAGTGGCATCCACTACTCGCACTCGCCCTATTATATCCGCAGAGTTCGCATCAATGCGGGTGACCCGCTGGTGAAAGTATGCGAAGAGCTTGGGTATCCAGTGTTCCCGGAAGTAGGCCAGGAAATGCAGACGGCCACCACCAAGGTGCTTGAGTTTCCTGTCAAGAGTCCTAAGGGAAAAACCAAATACGATGTTACAGCCATCGAACAATTGGAAAACTACAAATTGTTCATGGAGAACTATATTGATCACAACGCCTCCATCACCGTCCATGTAAGAGAGCATGAGTGGGATGAGGTGGAGCAGTGGGTATGGGACAACTGGGACGAGGTTGTCGCCGTCAGTTTCATCTCACTTGACGACAACTTCTATGAGCTACTGCCCTATGAAGCGATAGAAGAAGATGAGTACGAGAGAAGAAAGGCGGCAATGAAACCCTTCCGTCCCTCTCTGATCAGCAAGTACGAAGTGGTCGAAACTCAGTTCGATATCGGTGATGACGGGTGTGATAATGGGGTTTGTCCGGTAAGATAAAAGCAATAACAAATCGATTTTCTAAGACTTCCTCAAAAAAGGAAGTCTTTTTACGTCCTCAGTTCTTTGTCTATTTCTCGTCTGGCTGTTATTCTGGAGAGTTCTTCCAAAGTGTAATGATTCAAGCAGAATGACGCCTAACTCATTAAGTAACATCAATATGCGTGAATAAGCAACTTAATATTGATAGATCACTGAAAATAAAGCGATCGAGATGGATTTTCGAGATTGAGCGATGACATTCCAGATCGGAAGAGCACACGTCTGAACTCCAGTCACAT
>CALFKA010000301.1 GCA_937880545.1 uncultured Clostridia bacterium
TACGAGATCGTGATGTGACTGGAGTTCAGACGTGTGCTCTTCCGATCTTCTTGTTTACATCTATGTAGCTTCTGTTGCCCCGGTCTGGATTCTACTTCAGCCGCGTGACTACCTGAACTCTTTCTTACTCTACGCCATGATGATTGGCGCTTTTATCGGTATCTTTATCTACCGACCCAGCATTCAGCTGCCCGCTATTACAGGCTTTAAGACAACAGGAGGATACCTCTTCCCCATGCTTTTTGTCACCGTCGCCTGCGGAGCCATCAGTGGTTTCCACTCCCTGGTCTCCTCCGGTACGACATCAAAACAGCTTGATACTGAAAAAGATGCCAAGATGATAGGCTATGGCTCCATGCTCATTGAAGGAGCGTTGGCTGTTGTCTCGCTGATCACTGCGGCCTATCTCACGCAGGCGCAGTACGCCGAGTTTGCCTCTCCAACTTTAATCTTTGCCAACGGCGTGGCCACATTCATGTCTTCCTTCGGGATTCCGTTTGATACAGGACAGACATTTGTCGCTCTTGCAGTCAGTGCCTTCGCTCTGACCTCACTCGACACAGCGACGCGTATCGGCCGCTTCGTTTTCCAGGAATTCTTCACAAATGTTGACGAACAAACAGGGGAAATCAAAGGCTCTATTGTCTCCAATATGCATGTCGCTACGGCCATCACAGTGGCCTTCGGCGGTGCGCTCGGTCTGACCGGGTACGCCCGTGTATGGCCGATCTTCGGCAGTGCGAACCAGCTCTTGGCAGCTCTGGCTCTTCTTACCGTTGCGGTATGGCTGAAGAAACAAGGCAAGAATAACAAGATGATAATCATCCCGATGGTCTTCATGTTCTCTGTGACGATTCTGGCACTGATTCTTCTCATCTACAACAACGCCAAAGCCCTTGGTTCTACGGGTAACCCAATCCTCATGGTCGTGGCTTCTGCCCTTCTCGTCCTGGCTGTCGTTCTTGTCATGCGCGCGAGCAAACGACTCCGTGAGTGATACACTGCAAGTTGTGCTGGAAGATTCTGCGAAAACATATCTGAAAAAACATAAAGCGGATACACTGACCGTTGACATCGAACTCTTTGGAGGATGCATCGTCATCACGGAAGCAGATGTCAAGCTCGGGCCACCTGATAACCCTCATCTCTTTGAAATGTATGAGGTAGATGGGTACACAGTGTATGTCTTCCGCACTGTGAAGTTCGAACAAAATCTCCTGCGCATCTACAAGAAAAAAGGCCTCCTGGCAAAAAAAGGCCTGGAGGCGGGTAGGATAAAAGTACTGTAGTTCTACGGAAGTGAGCTCAACCACGAGTTCACTTTTTTCTTCTCTTCTTTTATAACTGACCTAAGCGTATGAGATGGCGATAGAGATTGAGGGCGATAAAACCGGTCAATGAGCCCGTGGCGACAGCCGCAAGGATCAGGACAGGATAATAGTAGACGGCAACGGTAAAGCTTCTTAGAATGCCTGCCAAGACGAGCATCTGCGCCGTATTATGCAAAAAGGCACCGATGACACTGATTCCCATGAGCGAAAAGGTTCTGTTTAAATATGTCAGTGCGAACTTCATTCCAAGAAGACTAAGGAGCCCCCCACTAATACTATAGAGGAAACCGACTCCGCTGCCCGCAAAGAAACTTAGAAGAGTCACGCGGGCGACGAGGACGACCAGAGCTTCCTTCCAGCTGTACATCAGAAGGACCATCAGCGTAATAATATTGGCCAGTCCCAGCTTTACTCCCGGAAATGCCGGTAGGATCGGTAAGAACCTTTCCACGTAACTGAGCACCATAGCCATCGAGACAAACAGTGCAAGCTGAGTGAATCGACGTGTTTTATTGACTGAGGACATCGATCTCCCCTTCTCTTTCCCCTAAGATCGTAACAGCGATACGGTGAGGAAGACACACAATAGAATCTCCTACATGCGTGATATGGCCTTTCTTTACGCAGAGCTGGTCGCGGCAGTTTGCCTCCTCCATAAAGACGATCCCTTTTTCAATGCGGATGATGTTAACAAATTCACCGCGGGATAAGTCGATTGTCTGATCTTCATGAAGTGATACATATACAGGCTCTTCATTTCCCTGACGGATTTCTATCGTAGCTGCTGTCTCTTGGCTGCCCTGTACATTGCGCAGGATAAAAAAGCCGGCCAAGAGTAGCAGAAAGATCATCAGGACAACATCCGCTCGTTTCATGCCATTCATTCAACTAACCGGAAAGTATTGTCTGTCAGAGTAAAAGAAGAACGTAAACCCGAGGTCATATAGACATCACGTGTATTGGTGACAAAAAGCGCCTCAACGCCTTCTATGGATTCAATAAAATCCATCCCCTTCTCGAGACCCATCACAAAGATGGCAGTAGAAAAAGCATCAGCCATGGTGGAGTTAGAGCTTATGACAGTGACACCAGAGAGTTCACTTTCCGCAGGATATCCTGTCTGTGGATCAAGTATGTGATGATAGCGTTTCCCATCATCAGCAACAAAGAAACGTTCATAGTTTCCACTAGTTACAACGGATGTATCTTGCACATCCACAATTCCAAGGTAATCGTCACGGTCGGAAAATGGATTCTGGATTCCTACACGGAAAGGACTCTTGCCTTTACTGCCGAGCACGTAGACATTGCCACCCAGATTAAAGATAGCACTCTTGACCCCTGCTTCTTTGGCAATACGCACCATCTCATCAGCGGCATAGCCCTTGGCGATCGCCCCGATATCCACTTGAGTTTCACCATGAAGACGAAGTTGGTTATTTCCAAGCAGTTCAATATTTTCAAGCCCTCTTGACTGTAGTGCCTCTTCAATCTCCTCCTGCGTGGGTAGCTTTGCCTTTTCCGTCCCAATTCCCCACAGGTTGACGAGATGCCCAATCGAAGGGTCAAACGTCCCTCCAGCAACTCGAGAGTACTCTAAGGCTTTTTCGATGACATGATAAGTGGATGGGTCGACGGTGACGACCTCACCTTGTGATTGGTTCAGCCGATCAATGTCTGAACCTCTTTTCTGAAGACTCATTAAAACATCTATTTCAGATAGCCTGTTCATCAAAGTTTTCATTAGAACAGGCGTGGCATGATCACGCAAGTCTAAAGAGACGACCGTGCTCATGACAAATTGCACTTCCTTCATCGTTGCTGTCGTATCAGCGCAAGATGTAAGAAGTAATAAACATAAAAGGAAAACGGCCAGTACCCGTTTCTTCATCATTCCTCCTAAAAAAAGAAAGAGCCTGTTCATAAGGCTCCTTCAATTATAGAGGTTTTATTTAGCCTGTTCAAGTGCCTTGGCGACGAGCTCAAAGAAGCCCTTGACATTAATGGAGGCACCGGTAATGGCATCGGTATGTCCTTCGTCATCGCTGTACTCGATTTTGGTGGGATCACCAACTTCGACTAGGTACTTTTCAACCAGGGCGGCTTGTTCGTGCCAGTCAGCCTGAGCGCCGGCAACTTTCATGTCATAGATGCCGTCTTCGGAAGCTTTCTTCTTCGTCAGTGCGGGATCATCTTTGTTGACTGCATCCCATACAACGGCACTGATTTTGCCGTCTTTGACGGTGACTTCTACATTGTCTTTCCAGCCCGTATCCGAGTAACCTTCCATCTCAGCGGTGTAAACGCCATCTTTGTAGCCTGTTTGTTCCGGTGCCGGTGCGGGTGCAGGTTCTGCAGGCTTCTGCGAGCAGGATGCAACAGCGAGGACGAGAACAAGCAGCAGTGCTAGTAACATCGTTACTTTTATTCTTTTCATTAAATCTTTCCTTTCAACCTTTCAATTGATGAATCAATTCTAGAGGGATAACCTATTCTTGTCAAGCATCGATAAAGTTATGCCAAAGTTTATTTATTCATCAATCAAGTATATATACTTTCACTTTTCTTCTTCCAAATTCGATACAAGTATCACAGCTTTCAAAGAATAAATCGATTTTATTTCCTTTGATTCCTCCGCCAACATCCGCTGCGACACATTCACCATAATCCGGCCAGCCATCCATGCTCTCGACATACAGCCGGGTTCCCATGGGAATTACCTTCGGATCTGTAGCTACTTTTCCTGGGCCGGACGGAACCCCGGTGGCTGTCAAACCTTGAAGACAATAGGCAGTAGCTTCAAAGACTTCGCCTTCACCCCTATCGTTTTCGGTCTCTTCTTCGACGGGTGGTGTCTCTTCCGGTGGTATCTCCTCTGGCACTTCAACAGGCTCTTCTGTAGGGGGTTGCGCAGTTTCCGTTTTCTTTTCTTCCGTTCTCGGGGTCTCGGCTCGTGCTACTTGAGCAGGCTTTTCTTCTCTTTCAATTTCCACAGCGGCAACAAGGAAGATTTCGTCCTGGGGAGGACTGACCATGGTTGTGGAAATCAGCTGTTCTGATACAATCACTCCATTTACTTTTCTCTGGAGATATGTGCGAACCAACTCGCCTGTCTTGCCTTCACTCCATATTGTCCCCTCTTCTTCTCCTTCTTCGGCTTCGCGTAGGTAACTGCGAAAAGAGATCGTCTGGGGGACATCCACTTCCTGGTACTCCACCCTTTCAATGACAATGGTCTCCCCTTCTTCGATGTTGCTTTGAGGAGAAGGAGTTACGATGTCATAGGGTCCCAGAGTGATATCAGCGTCTTGAAGAATAGTTTCCGGTGTGTTGTGTGCACTGCGAATGATCACACCCGAATTGGCATCCTTTACGACATATTCCTTCGATCGATAAATGGTGAGAGTCAAGTGAGTTTTTAGAGGCGTAGTCACCTCAGGTTCGACAATGTCTTCCGGTTCCAGTGAGATCTGCATCTCTTCAAGGAGATCACCCACATTTTTGGCTCTAGATCGAAAACGGAGAGCATTGCCCTCGTCGACAATCTCTCCGGTCTTATACAAAAGTTGATATCCTGTGAAGATCAGAGCGACAACGAAGATCAGGGTGAAGATAGTCAGTTTTAGGCGATGTTTACCTTTAAAACTCTTCATATTCACCTCCTTGCCGACAATATATTCCAAAATATCTAAAATGTCAATTTTGACTCGATAATCACTCTGTTTTCACCAGGTACATCCATAAAAATAGTGTCAATGCCAAACGCATCCCTAATGGAGTCCTCTGTAAGTACACTTGTGGAGTCACCTAGGCCAATTTGCTCACCATTTTTGAGAAGCAGGATTCTATCTGCCAGATGATAAGCAAGCGACAGATCGTGGAGGACAATAATGATACTCCTGTTTCCCTTCTTCGCCAACCCATGAATCAGAGAAGCAATCTCCACCTGTTGCATCAGGTCAAGATGATTGATCGGCTCGTCCATGAGAAGGAGGGAAGGCTTTTGGGCTAGGCATTTGGCGATCGTCACGCGCTGCCTTTCTCCTCCACTGAGGCTCATTAGATGGCGTTTCCTCAGATGCTTGATACCTGTTTCTTCCAATGCCTGTTCTACCGCGATCCTGTCGGCAGGTGTTACGGACTGGAAACGCTCACGATGAGCATAACGGCCGAGAAAGACTAATTCTTCTACACTGTAATCACTCCAGGAATAACTAAACTGAGGGACATAAGCCATCGTCCTTGCCAATTCTTTTCTGGAATAACTGCCCAGTGACTTGTCAAGTAGCTGGACTTCCCCTTCTTCTATTGGAAGTAGGGCAGCCATTACTTTAATCAAAGTGCTCTTTCCAGCACCGTTGGCTCCGAGAACGGCGAGGATTTCTCCACGTTTGAGAGAGAATGAAATATTATTTAGCGCAAAATGACCATCACGATAACTTGTGTGGATGGATTCGACATTAAGCATCGTCACCTCCCCGGATTGTGCTTCGTGAGAGGAGGAAGAGAAAATACGGGGCACCTAGGACCGACGTGATAACTCCGAGTGGTAAGGTGGACGGAGCAATCAATGTGCGAGCGAGGGTATCGCAGAGTAGGAGAAAACCCGCTCCAAAAGTCAGAGAACTGATCAAAAGTCGTCTATGGGTGTGTCCAAAGATAAAGCGCATCGCATGAGGTACGATCAGTCCTACAAAGCCGATAATTCCACTGATGGCAACCGCCGTTCCCGTCGAAAGAGTGGCAAAAAAGAGGAGTCGCTGTTTGACTTTATGAACCTCGAGCCCTGTTGTTCTGGCTTCTTCTTCACCGAGACTCAGGAGGTCCAGTTCGCGGTGATAATAGAAAAAAGCAAGAAGAGAGAGGAGCATCAGAGGAGCCGCCCAGAGAAGGGATGTCACTCGGATAGCCGACAATGAACCCATGGTCCAAAACAGTATTCTGTCTGCATGCGAACGTCGAAGCGCTATGATGAGCGTCACCAGACTTGACAAAAGAAAACTAAGTGCTACTCCAGTTAAAAGAAGAGTATTTCTTCTCGCAGGTACAATCCGAGCACTGAGTTGAGTGACAATAAGCATAGCCCCAGCTGCACCGAGAAAGGCGTATAGCGCCGTGGGATACAGACCCATAGTGATACTCAGACTTGCGCCAAAAGCAGCACCGGCGCTTACACCGAGGATATAGGGATCTGCCATCGGATTTTCCAGGACAGCCTGATAGATGGTGCCTGAGCCGGCAAGGCTCATCCCTACCAGGAGAGCACCAATGGCTCTTGGGAGGCGCAACACGAGGAGAATCGTCTCCTCGGTTGCCGAAATGCCTTCAAGCGAAATATTTGATCCTATCAGTGGAATTCGCGAAACCAGAAGCAGCAGAATGTGCTTTACAGGAATTTTCTCTGCACCTAGAAATAGTGAAAGCAGAAACATCGCGACAAGAAAGACACCTAATAGGAATGATTTTAGTTTCAGGTGGCGGCGCAGGCTCATGGAGTAAATTTATCAGGATGGAGTATTCTTGCGATCTCCAGTACACCCTGTGCAACACGTGGTCCCTGAATCTGCAGAAGGTCCGTATCGATTTCATAGACCTGCGCGTTCTTGACAGCTGATAACTGCTGATAGCCTTCTTCAGCCATAAAGAGTGACTTACTGTCCCATTCCGTGGCGACGATGACGACCTGGGGATCTTTTTGAAGAAGCGTTTCGAGATTGTAGCTCCAACCCTGCGCGTCTCCGGCGACGTTATCTCCACCGGCTAGTGTCAGCATGTCATGGATAAATGTATCTCCTGTAGCTGTGTAGTCTCCGCCTTCGCCAAAGCCGACGGCATAATAAACGGTGACCTTTTCTTCTCCCTCAATGGCTTTTTGAACTTCTGCAAGCGTCGCCTTCATCTCTTCGACTACTTTTTCTGCTCCATCATTTTTGTTGACAATCTCACCGACTTTTTTCACATTCTCAAATGTGGCGTCCACACTCAGCTGATCGTCCATGATGACAACGGGAACACCGGCATCGACGATCTTTTGCACCATCTCGGTGGAGAGGAATGAGGAGGTAAAAACTAAATCAGGTTGTGCGGCGACGATAGCCTCGACACTGGGATCCATCATCGTTCCTACTGATGGGAGTTCTAGTGCCTCCGGAGGAAATTCATCAAAGTCCGTGCGGCCGACGACTTTTTCACCGGCGCCGATGGCAAAGAGAATTTCGGTAATGGCGGGAGAGAGACTGATAATCTTCTCCGGCTCTTTCTCCAATGTGAACTCTTCTCCCAATGCATTGGTAAGAGTCATAGGATAAGCACCGTCTCCTCCTGGCGTTGACGCGGCCGGTGCCGCACACGCTCCCAGAAGAAGAGCG
>CALFKA010000302.1 GCA_937880545.1 uncultured Clostridia bacterium
ATCTTCTCTGGCACTTAAGATACTCATGTCAGTATAGAGTTTAGCGGTAGAAGAGTTGTAGTTACCGGTTCCAAGATGAGTGTATCTCTGGATACCGTCCTTTTCTCTTCGGACAATCAGAAAAATCTTGGAATGGGTCTTCAGTCCCGGGACCCCATAGAGGACATTCGCTCCCGTCTTTTCGAGTTCCCGGGCAAGATGGATGTTGTGTTCTTCGTCAAATCGGGCTTTGAGTTCAAACAGTGCTGTGACATGCTTCCCTCTCTGCGCCGCCTGCACGAGACTTCTGAGGATCTTGCTCCCGCTGTTTACGCGGTACAGTGTCATCTTAATAGCTAACACATCCGGATCTTCACTCGCCTGTCGGATGATTTCTTCGATGTATTCAAAGGAGTCATAGGGAACATGAAAGAAGAGGTCTCTCTTTCTCACTTGGGCAAATAAGTCTTTTCGGTCAAGAGATGGCAACTTTCTGGGAGTGTGCTGCGGTGGATAGAATCCTTGTATCCCCTGTGGAGCCTTCACTCCCATACAGAGAGTCAGATCTAGCGGGCAGTCCCATTCAAAGAGGCTACCAGTATCTATTTGAAAATAGTGCAGCAGTTGTCGCATGACACTCTCTTCGTAGCCTTTTCGCATCTCGAGTCGGATGACCTCCCCCCAGCGTCTCTGCATGAGAGATTCTTCAATAACGCGCAGGAGGTCCTCTGCGTCCTCTTCATGGATGGTAAGGTCGGCATTTCGGGTGATGCGAAACTGACTGATGGAGCGCACGACAAGGTCGCTAAACAAGTATTCAAAACCGGCGATGATGGCTTCTTCCAGCAACACATATTCCTGTTTCTTCGGGTCTTTTCCCACGGGAATCAACCGCGGGAGATTCTGCGGAACCTGCAACAGTGCGAGGCGAAGCAAATCTCCTTCTTCGAGTTCCACCGCCAGGTAAATGCTTTTACTGGCAAGAAGCGGAAAAGGTCTGCGGTTATCGATGGCCATGGGGGTCAACACAGGGTAGACTTCCCGCAGGAAGTATCTCTTTAGTTCCGCCATTGTCTCCTTATCAAGTTCGTCGATCGAACGAAAATGAATTCCGTAGTTTTTCGCTTCTTCCAGCGTCTCAAAGAACAGTTCTTCTTGCTCTTGCAAGAGAGGCGCCACCCGTTCATTGATCTTTTCAATCTGTTCTTTTGGCGTCCAACCTGCCAGATCGAGTTTGTCATACCCCGCATTGACCTGATCCTTCAGAGAACCCACTCGGACCATGAAGAACTCATCGAGGTTGGAAGAGAAGATGCTTAAGAACTTGAAGCGATCCTGCAGAAAGGGACTGGCATCGGTCGCTTCCCGAAGGACACGCTCATTAAAGGCCAGCCAGCTGAGTTCACGGTTGATATATCTGTTCATGCTATCATCTCCACTTGTATCCCCAACCCATAGACATTCTCAAACATTTTTTCTGCCGAGATCAGGCTTTCTTCAATCAGGGGCGCGATAAATTTTGTTCGGATATACAGATGCAGGATGTCTCCTTTCAGTCGGACATCCTGAATTCTTAGCAGTTGATCTTTGGGGGCATCGAGGGCATCCCCCAGCGATAAAATAGCACTGAGACGCAGATCTTCCTGTGGCTGTGTAAATACTTCTACATTGCCGGCAGCCATCATCCCCAGCATGTCACAAAGTCGGGCGACACGTTCCACCTGACGGGTAGACAGAGAGAAGATACGCATACCTCGGATCATGGAGGCACTGGCGTAGTAGTAGTTGCGCAGATCCAGGCTCTTTCCAATTTCATGCAGGAGGGCTGTATGGCGAAGCACCCGCTGATCTTCACCGCTGAAAGAGAACTCACTCTTGAGTGCCTCAAAGATGCGCAGGGAACTCCCTTCTACATGGCGAGCGTGAGAGGTGTGAACCCCGAAACGTTTCGCTGTCTGAAAACTAGTCGAAAATGGATCCTCATTAAACACTCGATAAAGATTCGCTTGGGAGAGACTTTCGTCAATCATCTGTGCGATAAGACCGTCGCGAAGGGAAAGATGAGGAACTGAGATTTCATCGACCTTTAAGACATCGAGGAAAACCTTAAAAAAGATAAAAGTCACGAGGACTTCCTGCCAGTCAAGACCCGCCTCTAGACAGCTCTCCGTAAAGAACGTCTTCTCCTCGATCAGTTGATCATATAGAGACCGATAATCTTTCGCCCTGATGCGATCTTCTCCGTGAAAGAAGATATCTTTCATAGGATTGATCTGCGCCCCCATCGCCATATAGTTTTTGATATGCCTCTTCTTGAGGACATTGCTCATGTAGTCGACTTTTGTATGGATGTAGGACTCTAAAGCCTCCAGCTCATGCGAGGTCACCCGACTAAACTGTGACAAGATATCTTTCAGATTGAGAGAACCGATTCCGATCTCATCATTGCGGATCATTTTGTTGTTGCGATAAAAGGTGATGTCACAGCCCGAACTTGTCAGCTCGACAAATACCGTCCCCTGTTCTCGATAGCGATCAAAGTCCTCAAAGCGGTCTTTCATCGATTTATATGTCAGAAACTTCTCCACCGGATCCTCAATAATCATCACCTCGAGAGCCGTCTTTCTGCGGATTGTCTCCAGGACGAGACCTCGGTTTGCAGCATTTCGAAGGGCGGCGGTCGCCACACTCATAGTCTGCTCCACCTTATACTCCTCTAAAAGACGTACAAAGTACTGGAGAATGTCTACCAGCTCATCCAACGTCTCTTTGGAAATAACACCCAGCGCAAAGACTTCGTCACCCAGCTCTAGCCCACGGCTGATTTCTTCAAGAGGTGTAATGACCTCCGCCTTCCACTGGACAATCTTTAGTTTAATTGCATTTGAGCCTATATCGATAGCACCAAACAGATGGACATCTTTCATCGCAACTCCTTTTCGATATTATACATCAGAAACTGAGAAAGAACCTTTCCGCATTTGTCATATACACAGAATCACTACGAGTAAACCAATCCCTTCTCCTAAGAAAACAAATGATTGACCGGCACAATTCGATGTGGTATATTTATCTCATAATGATAGATATATACCACATTCGGAGGTGGAGCGTGTCGAAAAGAAAGATCAACTTCTTAGGATTCCTCTCTCTATTATCGCTGATTGCCATCTTAGGGTATACGAGCGAAAACAAAGGCCTCTATGGATTCCTGGGCTTCTTAAGCTATCTAAGGTATTTCAAGGTAGTCCCTGATGAATTGTTCATCCAAAATGTACAAAGAGCTGCGACATTTGCCTTTATGAGCGAATTGATGACCCTCCTACCCATACTATTTCTTCTCAACATCTTCAAGGACATACAGGAAACATTCCGCATAAGCTTTGGTCTCAGCTTTGCCATTGCCATCATCACGTTCAGTGTCGCCATGGTGATTCTCGAGTGGCAGGATATGAAGGGACTCTCCAGTGATTAGAAACAGTATCAAAGCTCTTCGCGCAAAGCACAATATGCGTCAGGAAGACCTGGCAGCCAAGGTAGGAGTACGCCGAGAAACCATTGGGAATCTAGAAAATGGTCGCTACAACCCTTCTCTCCTGCTAGCCTGGAGTATTGCAAAGGTATTTGAAGTCAGCATTGAGGAGGTTTTCCATCTAGATGATACACAGCTTCCGGAAGAGTAAACGTGTTTTCTACCCGGAGTATGATTGGTATCTCACTGTGTATATGATCAAAGATGGCTGTAAAGAATTTACCTGAATTTAACATGAATTCACTTGTCTTTTTTTCCATCCAGATGATATCTTTTTATCAAATAAGGAGTAGTTTATGCAACTAGAACTCAGAAAATTGACCAAATCCTTTGGAGATGTTCACGTTCTTAAGGATATCTCCTTCACCACAACTTCAGGAAGAGCCATGGGTTTTCTCGGGAGAAACGGTTCCGGAAAAACAACGACCATGCGCTGTCTGATGAATGTCTTCCCCCCCGACTCTGGAGAGATTTTCCTTAATGGTAAACCCTTTGTGGCAAAAAGCGCTTCCATCGGCTACCTGCCGGAAGAACGTGGCATGTATGCCAAAGAGCCGATTCTCGATCAGCTAATCTATTTCGCAAGACTCCGAGGTGCAGATAAGAAAACGGCAACCGACAATGCCCTTTTCTGGCTTGAACGAGTAGAACTGAGCGAGTACAAGAATAAGAAACTCGAGATTCTCAGTAAGGGAAACCAACAGAAGATTCAAATTATCCAGGCATTTCTTACAGATCCTGACATCCTCATTCTCGATGAGCCCTTCAGTGGCCTTGACCCCGTCAACTCACAGTTGTTCAAAGACATCATTCTAGATCTCCTGAAAGAAGAAAAACTGATCGTCTTCAGTTCTCATCAGATGGCCTACGTGGAGGAGTTCTGTGATGATATCGCTTTAATCCATGATGGCTCGATCGTCCTCAGTGGGGATTTAAAGAAGATCAAAAGAGAGCGTTCCTGGCGTCAGGTGCTGCTGGAAACACCGACAGAGAATGTCTCGCAGTTCCTGACTACCCTCAGTGCAGAGCCACCGGAAAAAATCAAGAACAGCTATCGACTCAAGCTTCAGGAGGATATGAGCAAGGAGGATCTGCTCACAGCACTTCTCGCTCAAGGCGTGAAGGTGGATTCCTTTAATGACTATCTCCCCTCCCTCCAGCAGATCTTTCTGGAAAGTGTAGGTGAACAATGAAACGCTTCGGAACAGTATTTTCTTTTGAAGCCAAGAGCTTTTTACGAAAAAAGAGTTTCCTCGTAACCACTCTCATTCTCATGCTCCTTTTCTTCAGCGTCTCCTTTATCCCCAGGATCATCGACATCTTCTTTCCTGAGGCTTTTGGTTCCTCCAATGCATCGGAGGAAGCCGAGGAAGGCGTCGTCCTCTTGAGTGATGACTTCACCGAGGAAGACTTTTCTCGCCTAGGATACCTGATCTACCCCGATGAACGGTCTCTCAGAAAAGACATCGAAGAAGAAAATCTTTCCTCGGGCTACGTGGTGAAGGGGCTACACAGCTATGAGTTGATCTTTAAAGATCGCCCGATGGGAACCGTCCGCTTTGATGAAGACTTTAAAACACTCAGAGAAGATAATATCCTTTCGAAAATGGGTGTGGATACTCAAGCCTATCGTGAGGCACTGCAAACGCCGATAGAAACCCACTATGATATTTTCGGAAGTGACGGTTTCTCCAACTATCCCGTCACCTACCTCTTCATCTTCATCTTTTATTTCCTGGTGATTTTCTACGGCAATGTCATTTCGACATCCGTAGCGAGGGAAAAAAGCGACCGCACGATGGAGTTGTTGATTACATCCACCGACTCGAACTCTCTGCTCTTCGGGAAGGTGCTTGGAGCAGGTATCATCGGCGTCTTGCAGTTTTCGCTCCTCATCATCGCTGCTCTTGCGGGCTATTATCTGAACAGAGATTCCTTCGGGTTTGACATCTCCCAATTTGTACAGGTCGGGACACGTGAGCTGATTTACTTCATCCTCTTTACGCTCATCGGCTACTTCCTCTACCTGTTCCTCTTTGCCGGCATGGGTTCTGCTGTTTCCAAAGTGGAAGATGTCGCCTCTTCGACAACCCCCATCACATTAATCCTCGTGGCTACGTACATGGTAGCGGTCTTTTCCATGAACATGCCGGACTCAGCTGTCTTTAAAGCAGCGAGCTTTATCCCCTTCTCCTCTCCGATGATCATGCCTTCGCGCGCCAATCTGACGAGTGTATCAGACGCACAAGTCTTACTCTCACTCGGTATCCTGATCCTGACAGGTATTTTCCTTGGCGTCTTTGCCGCCAGAGTCTACCGCATGGGCACACTCAACTATGGCAATCGCTTAAGCTTTAAGCGCATGATATCGGGTCTGTTTAAAAATCAATAGAATAACTTCGTAACAAAATAAAAAGAGGATCTGTTTTTGGGCAGATCCTTTCTTTATGTAGATTGCTTTACACTGAGGGGAGAAAAAACTCCGGTTCCCGACGTTCCACAAGCTTTTCCTCAAGAGCTTTTTTATGACTGAGAAAACCCGGATCATCAAAGTGCTTCAATTTTAATGGACAGGCGAGTACACAAGAACAGCACTTCATGCATTTGCCGGGCACGTAGGTGGGATCATCTTCATCGATCGAGCCCAAAGGACAGCTTCTCACACATTGTAAGCAGCGGATGCAGCCGGGCTTAGTGGAAGGCTTTACCTGGATCATATTGACACTCTCGCCATCCTCACCCGTAGGCTTGTAATAGGAAAGTTCTTCGTTTCCGGGCATGGTGACGGGATTGCCCCGGAGAAAGGCTTCATAAATACGAGGGATCTGACGATCGATCGCCTGCAGGTCCTTCTCATCCGGTCTTCCTTTGGCAATGACGTCTGAAAAGACGTGGCGGGTCACAATCGCTGCCCCACCCACGACCGTCATACCGGCATGGATACTCAGGGCTTCCATCTCTCGAAGGGCATCGTCATAGTCTCGGTTTCCATAGGTGTTTAGAAGGAATGCCTTGGCTCCCTCGCCTTTCATTTGTGCCATGTAAGGAAGCAGGAGGCTGGGGATTCTGCCTGCATAGACGGGCATCGCCAAGATGACCCAGGCGTTTTCATCGAATGTAAGAGCTTGCGTTCTCTGTCCCGGCAAGGTAAAGGGACGATGAGCCCAAAGAATTCCACTGGCGGCACTGAGTTTCCCTGCTAGATGGATCCCTATTTTGCGCGTGCTTCCTGCAGGACTGAAGTCTGCCAGGACGATGCGTTTTTTATTCCCTAAGTTCATATTCTCCTCCTAGACCGGCCACATGATCATGATGACACCGAGAGTTACGGCCATGACAAGAAGGCTCATCGGCAGTCCAAGTTTCCAGTAATCACGGAACTGCAGTCCTCCGGGGCCCATGATGAGTGTATTGGACTGGTGACCAATCGGGGTCAAGAAGGCGGATGTGGCTCCGACAAACACCGCCATCAAAAAGGCATCGGCATTGAGGCCGAGAGTAGATGCCATGCTGAGTGCAATCGGCGCCATCAAAAGTGCAGCGGCTGCATTGTTGATGATATTTGTGAGGATCATCGTGATCGCGATGAGTACCAGGATGATGCCCCAGTTCGGAATGTACCCCGATAGGGTTACGATCTTCGAGGCTATCAGCTGCGCAGCCCCCGTCGTTTCAAGTGCCTCACTGACAGGGATCAAACTTGCCAAGAGAATGAGAATCGGCAGTTCAATCGCTTCATACGCTTTTCTTAAACTAAGGACGCCCGTCAACACCATCAGGATAGCTGCCAAAGTAAATGACAGATCGGCAGGAAGGACTTCAAAAGTGACAAGGGCAATCGCTGTAAAGAACAGACCGATGCTCAGCGCTACCGTAGAAGTGGGCTTCATCTCAATTCCCCGCTCCATCAGAGGTAGGGCCCCGATGTCGCGAACGATTTCCTGAATACTCCCCGGTGTCCCTTGAAGAAGCAGAACATCCCCGGAAAGGATTTCGATCCGGTTCGGACTTTCCGCAAGGCGTACACCGGCTCTCGCGACTCCCAAGAGATTCACGTTGAAATTGCTTCTGAGCTCCATGTCTTTTGCGGTACGGTGAATGAAGTTCGACGTATCGGTGACGACCACCTCATTGACCACCACCCAGATCGGAAGAGCACACGTCTGAACTCCAGT
>CALFKA010000303.1 GCA_937880545.1 uncultured Clostridia bacterium
GTGACTGGAGTTCAGACGTGTGCTCTTCCGATCTGTCAGTTCGCCAGGTTTCATGGTGGCAACGCCGAGGTTGGAAGAGCTTTCGACCAATCCGTCAATGGAGGCGGACATGGAGTGAACTCCGCTGGGGAGCTCGCTTAGAAGCCCCAGAATGTTCTGACTTGTGTCTTCGCTCAGGAGCGTGCACGCCGGTATTTTTGTAAATTCAATGGAAAGTTCGGGTTCTGCGTCCTGATACTCTTGTTGGAGCAGGGAGATTCTTGCTTCTATGGTCTCTGGGTTTCCTCCACAGAAGCAGATATCGGCTTCCCGGGAGATGGCATTGAATTTTCCGTCGCCGTGGAGAGAGCCGATGCGGAGGGCTTCTCCTCCCAGAATGTAACCGAGCCACTTCAGGGCGTTGCCCCTGTGTTTGTGAATCTCGAGGCCGGAGTGGCCTCCTTGGAGACCGGAAATCTTCAGAAGCCATCCTTCTTCTTCCTTTGTTTCTCCGAGACTCAGGGAGATATTGGCGTTGATGCCCCCTGCGCAGCTGGCGAGAAATACTCCTTCGCTTTCGCCGTCAAGGTTGATCAACTGATCACTTTGAAGTATACCGGGGGAGAAGGTATTGGCTCCTGTGAGTCCGGTTTCTTCTCCTGTTGTGAGAAGAAGCTCAAGATGATCGACGTCCTTATCTTCCAGCAGACTCAGCCCCATCGCCAGCCCGATGCCATTGTCGGCACCGAGGGTTGTCCCTTCCGCTCGGAGGATGTCTCCTTCTTGCACAGGAAGGATCGGATCGCTCAGAAAATCATGCTGACTTGAAGTATCTTTTTCTCCTACCATATCCATATGCGCCTGAAGAGCGACGGAGGGTGCTCCTTTTCGGATCACAAGATTAAAGGCAGTGTCTTGGATGACCTGGTATCCATGCGCCTGTGCCCAGTGAAAAAGCCTGTCACTGATGGCCTTTTCATTTCCGGAGACTCGGGGTATTTTTGAGATATCAGTAAACCAGTCCAGTACTTGTGTGTTGGACATTGTTCCTCCAAAAAAACCTGGTTTTCACCAGGCTATTTCATGACTTCTTCCATCGGGACATAGACGATGTCCTTGAAACCATAGTGAACGGGCCCCATGATCTTAAGTCCGGCTTCTGTCCTGTAGAGCGGATGCGCGATGGCGACGATGGCCACGCGGTCGCCGACTTGGATATCTGTGTTGGTGATCGGGTCTCCGTTGTCTTCATAGACGCACTGGAGGAGGTCCGGGCTCATGATGTAGGTTTCACCGTTTAGCCAGCTCAGGTGATTTTCGTTCTTCGCCCAGATCTTGAAGTGCTGATCAATGTATTCTTTTGAGCCTTCCACCTCGAGGTCGACAAACATGTAGCCGCCCCTGCTTTCCCATTCTTTACGGGAGACAACGCCTCGGAATACGACATGGCCACCGGCGATCTTTGCAAAGGCTTCTGCCGGGTCTTCTCCTTTTTCATGGGCTTCGCGGACAGCTTTTCCTGTCTCGAGATTTCTCGTCATCGTGCCACGAACAACGGTGTTCTTGGCGTCTTTTGCCTTCATGGCAAAGCATGCCATGCCGATCGGTTCATAGGCGGGGATGCTGACCATTTTGCCGAGCTGCTCCGCAAAGTCGTATCCATGGGTCTCCTTGATGACGATGACATTGCCCCAGGCGTCACAGCAGGTAAGGGGGGCGATGGGGATCCCATTGATGCGCGGGAGAGTCTGGGCGACTTCGGGTACGGCGCGGCCGGCGAGGTCGGCATCCAGGACTTTCTTGCCCATCTGGGCAGCGGCATCGACAGGGGCGGGGGAGTTGATCCCGCCAAGTTCAACCGGGACGATGGCAGAAAACTCGACGCCGAGTTCTTTTTCCAATTCTTTGACGGCACGCACCAGAACACGGGACTCTACACGCTCTTTAAGTCCGAGGGCTTCCATGTTCTCTCTGTCCTGATCGGTGAGCGGAGCGATGGAGCCCATGTAGAAGGCCGTACAGACCCAGTCATCGTCATCGAGGGCATCGATGTCGATCCAGGAAATGTCTTTTCCCTCTTCAAAGCTTCCGAGGAGAAGTCGTTTTCCCATGACCTGGGGGCCTCCGCCTCCGGTGCCGTAGAGAGTGGAGCCGCGCACAAAATCGTCTAGATCAGTAATCGTCTTAATCATTCGTCACTCCTTTT
>CALFKA010000304.1 GCA_937880545.1 uncultured Clostridia bacterium
TTAGCGCGCGCTCTACCTGAGATTTGGCAAGGCATTGTGACATCGCAATTGACTCACAGGAAGTCTCAAAGCTCCTGAGTCCAGTAGCTACATGGAGCCTTCTTTCAGAAAAGCAGTATGCCAGGAAAGTGCTTCTTCCAGTAGATGCGGTTCGTGTCCACCGGTTAATTTCTGCGCCCGGTAAAGATAGTCGTAAAGCCTCGACCGGAAGCTCGGGTGTGCGCAGTTTTCAATGATTGCTTCTGCCCTCATAACTGGAGAGAGACCTCGAAGGTCCGCCACCCCTTGCTCTGTGACAAAGATATGTACATCGTGCTCTGAGTGATCAACATGCGACACCATCGGCACCACTGAGGACACCTTTCCTCCCACCGCGACGGAAGGAGCACTGAAGATGGACAGAGAAGCATTTCTGGCAAAGTCGCCGGATCCTCCGACACCGTTCATCAAGCGCGAACCGAAAAGGTGGGTGGAGTTCACATGGCCATAGATATCAATTTCCAGCGCAGTGTTCATCGCGATGACCCCCAGCCGTCGAATAATCTCCGGATGGTTGGAAATCTCCATGGGACGCAGAACACAGCAAGAACGCAGCTCGTCCAGATGTTCCAGAAGCCACTTCCGTTTGCTGCTTGAAGGCGTAAAGGAGGTGCCGGAGCTGAAGATGACCTTCCCCGACTCGATCAGTTCAAAAACCGAATCCTGAATGACTTCAGAATAGATGCTGACATCGGTAAAGTCCGACTCCGCCAGTCCAGAAAGCACGGCGTTGGCAACGGAGCCGACACCGGATTGTAGGGGGAGCAGCTTCGCACTCAGTCTCCCAAGCGCGACCTCCCTTTCAAGAAAACGGATCAGGTGCCGGCTGATGCCTTGTGACACTTCGTCGACGACGGCGAGATCGCGCGGTGCATCTTCTATTTCCGTCTCCACCACCGCAATAATCTTCTCCGGATCACACGCCATATAAGGGACACCGATGCGCTCATGCACTTGGAAGATGGGGATATCACTTGTGTTAGGCGGTCTCTTTGGCATGTAGATATCGTGTATCCCATATAGACCATCAGGCTGGGAGTGGTTGATCTCCACGATCACCTTTTTGGCGACTTTCAGCGCTGTCGGAGAGATTCCCACAGATGTGGTTGGGATGATACTCCCGTCTTCGAGGATCGCCAGCGCCTCTACGATCGCAAGATCCATCTCCCCGTAAAACCCCTGTTCCACCTGTTGGGGCAAATGAGAAAGATGTATATCACTGAAGTCGACCGTTCCATTATTGATAGCCTTTCGCATGTCCGGATTTGTTTGGTAAGGAATTCTCTTAGCGACAACTCCCGCCCGACTCAGGGCTCCATCCAGCTCATCCCCCACCGAGGCGCCTGTTAACAGGTTGATTCTCAACTTGTCACCCGCTTCAACGCGCTTGGCAAGAGCCATAGGAACAGCCTTGGGATACCCGCTTGGGGTAAATCCACTGGTGATAATGTTCATCCCGTCTTTTACCAGAAGAGCAGCATCTTCTGCGGACATGACCCTGGCAGCTGCGAGGGGGTTTCTTATGCGTCGCATGTTCTTCTCCATAAATAAAAATTTTGGTGCGTAATTACATTACCCGAATTTCATTCACATTTCTATGGTTTTGCAGAAACGTTTTCATGCTTTCGATGAGGACAATATAAGTAGACGAGGAAATGCATTTTCCAAACACCTCCTTTTCCGGTCGATAAAAGGGCCGGTTGTTGGGGTTGTCTCCCGTATTTCGCCCGCTTATTGTTTCGTCACCCCTACATTCCGCGATTTTTCTTTCATTGCTTGCGTACTTTCGACAAACTGTCAAAATGATTATTCCTTTCTCTCACTTGCCTGAGTCCTTGAAATATCCTTCTCGGCATGAAAATAAGTAGCTCTCATCATTGCCGTTATGTGCATTTGTTAGTTATTAGGTACGCTTTTTGCTTATAACAGGGTGTACGAAAATTTGACGATTCGAATCCGCGGCAATTGTATGGCAATTATTGGAGGGATGGGGCCCAAATATGATTGCCAGCCGCCTCATCGCCGGCAGCCGGATAATTATACCGGCGCCTGCTGTCGGAATCGCCCACCTGGTTCTCAAGATACTGAGAGACTCTTAGGGAATCAGGTCAGGGCATCCTTCCGTTCACTGTACAGCCTCAGTCGGGTCCTGTGGGAATGATCCGACTGAGTGCTATACAGGAGACGTAACTCCGATCCGGTTTCACGGCACGGGCGCACGTACTGCCGGCAAAAGAAAAAATCGACTGAGAGTATCCTTAAGGGGTCTCAGTCGTTTTGTTTCTATCATTCACCGGCTGTGTTCAGCTATCCCTTCCACCCAATCAAAGCCCTAGGAAAAAGGCAATGTAGAGACCCGTGATGATGGCTGTCGTGATGACACCACTGACATTGGCTCCAATGGCATAGGGCAGGACGACCGCTCTGGGATTGACTCTTCCGACCTCGAGCTGAGCTACTTTTGCGGTGGTGGGTACACAGGAGACACCGGCGATCCCGACAACGGGATTAAACTTGCCACCACTGATGTAGTAAGCGAGATAGCCGCCGAGGATGCCCCCGATACCCGAAATGAGAAGCGCCAGCATACCAAGGACCAATAGTTTTACGATGGCAGGATTTAAGATAACCGACGCCTCACAGAGCACGCCGAGGAGAAGTCCCAGGAGGAACGTAGCAAAGTAGAGCACCGTGTTCTCCAGCATGTCGGCATATTTCTCCACATCCGCCTCGCGGATGGCCACGCCCAGGAAGAAACTAAGAAACAGCGGAGCAGCCATCGGAAACAGAAGACTTAGCAGAATACAGGCGATGATCGAGAAAGCCAGCTTTTCTACCCGAGTGACGGAAGCCACCCTGTTACTGATCTTCGGTTTCACCTGCCGCAGCGTCTTAGGGATCATTAGGCGGATCAGGAAGGGGTACCCCCCATAAGTAAGGCTCAAATACAGATAGGCGACGATCGTAATCGGTACAAACAACTCTCTGGCAAGTGTGAGAGAGGCAAAGAGAACCATCGGACCGTCTGCGCCACCGATCAATGCAGTAGCGGCTGCTTCGGAAGGGGTTAAGCCCAGCATCATGGCTACCGGTAAAATCAGAAGGGTTCCCAGCTCTGCACAAAATGCGATCAGCATGCTCGTAAACGGGTAAGCCAGAACATAGCTTACATCGGTCATCACACCGATACCGAGAAACACTAGACACGCCACCAGTCCATTACTAAAGGTAAAGGTATAGATCGGTTGCAGAAAGTCAATCTGCAAAATCTCCATCAGTTCGACCGTCTCAGTCGCCATCGGTTCAATAAAGATGGTTCCAATCTTAGTAGCGGACAGGTAGAGTACGGCAGAGTTGACAGCCGCCATACCAAAGCCCATGGGGATCATAATGAGGGGCTCAAGCACGCGCCTGGCTCCCAGATAAAATAAAACAATACCAAAAAGAATCAGAACAATACGCGCAATCGCTATCGCCGGCTGCACAGAAAAAAGAGTTGAGATGCCCTGAAAGAGCCTTGTTATATCCACAGTTACTCCTTTTTCACACCAGAAGTGGCGCTTCCTTTTCGAAGCGTCTTCTGCAAAACAGCGCGCAGTAGCGAGATCAGCACCGCCGTCAACACGGAAAAGACAAATGCCAGTGCCGCTATCTGAAGTGTCACCAACCAAATATTATTTATCATCTCATCACCCAATAACGGCGATCACCTCGTCCGTGTCCACCAGCTGACCGGTCTTCACGAATAGTTGAGTAATCGTCCCACTTCTGTCAGCAAAGATGGTATTCTCCATCTTCATGGCTTCCAGGATCGCCACCGGTTCATCTTGGGCAACCTGAGTACCGACTTCCACGTGAATTTTTATGATCCTTCCGGACATGGGAGCCGTCACTTCCAGAGGCTCGTCTGATCCTTCAGTCACAATGGGTGCAGGGGCTACTGCCGGAATCTCGGGTACGATGGGCGCAGGCGCCGCTGCCGGTATGGGTCGTGGTGCAGCCTTGGGCGCCTCCTGGGCCACTTCGATTTCTTCGACGTCGACCTCGTACACTTCCCCCTTGTATGTGATGCGCAGTCTTCTCATTCATCGGCTCCTTTCACGGTAATTTTTTTATTTGCTAAGTCATCAGTAACATAGGCGCTGACCGCTCCCAGTAGGACAGGGATGGGAAGCCCTTCTTCTCCTGCCTCCACCCCAGCAAAGACGAGCTCCGGGGATCTTTTCGCTGCGCCCGGCTTCACAGTTTCTTCATCGTCTAGCAATTCGTGGCGCACATTTCTCACGAGCACCACAGCGCTGACAACAACAGCTACGGCAAGTGCCACAAGCCACGGGGTGGGCAACAATAGATTCATAATACCTCCAGCCAACGATATATTTCTTCTCTGGTGAAACAGTTGCATTCTAACGGGGGCAATAGATATACTACACGAAAAAGTCTTCCTTCTGCTGCGGAGTTACTCCTCTTTGCAACAGCTTTCAGGCTACTTAACGATATCACGATTCCACCGCTTCATCAACCACAACGCCCACCCCTGAAGAAAGAAATAATCGCAGAAAAGGATCCGTTTTTCGTGAGCATATCAGAGCAAAAACCAACTGATACACCGGATTATTTAAGACTCCGCCTCAGGTATTAAAGGATCAAACAAATACCGAAACCGCGGAAGGAATGGAAGCTAGAAGAAGAAAATATAGTGAGTACGACCCTCAGATGAAAAGCCACTATATAAGTGTGTATTATCATGTTCTCAACAGTTTCAACTACTGGACGCCTAAGAAAGTGTAGCAGATCCAGCTTTGCAGATCATTCGTTGACGGCTAAGAAGAAGAATCACTCTCCAAAATGGTCTGTCATCCCAGAAGACAACAAACGCCACGCCCCTACCGAAGGGGAATGGCGTCTTCTTTTCTCTTCACCTGATGCTATTGTCATACCGAAGAGGCGTGATCCAATCAGCCTCCCAGGGCGATGAACTCTATTAGAAGAGGGATGGTGACCAGCGCGAGGAGAGTGGAGATCAGGACGAGCTTCGTGGCCGTCTTATAGTCTTTTCCATACACCTGAGCAAGTATCACCGTATTGGCTGCCAGAGGCATGCCGAAAAGCACGACCGGCACGTACAATATCAGTCCCGAGAACCCCAGAGATTTTAGAATGAAGAACAGAGCCAGCGGAAAAAGGACACTGCGGTAGATAGCCAGGACAAACGGTTTGATCGATGTCACAAGCTCTTTCAGATGGATCTCTGCCATCATAATCCCGATGACAAACATCGTCAGCGGGGTGGCGGTTCCGCCCAACGCGGCAAACATGCGCTCCATCACAGAAGGCAGAGGCACCGAAAAGAAAAAGAGCGTAAAACCGACCACCAGCGCTATGGTGCTGGGATTGATCATCGCCTTCCAGTTGACGTGCGTTGCTTCATCACGGGTATAGACGTACACACCGTATGTCCAGTTGACGACGAGAAAGAAGAAGTGGATGATGGTGCCGTAAAAGACCGCCTCCTGCCCATAGGTGACAGACAAGATCGGCAGCCCTAGAAAGCCGGTATTGGAGAGCACCATCCCAAAATGATAACTCGCCCTTTCTTCATCGGGGAGTCGCCACCACTTGGCACTCAGTTCTGACAAAATGATGGAGACAGCAAATACCACCCCTCCAATGACCAGCATGGTGATGGCATTTTGAAGCAGACGAGTTTCAAAGGTAAAGCGCAGGTTTGTCAGGATCATCATCGGCAGTGCGATATTGATCGTATACAGGCTCAGAACCGCTCTTGCATCCTCTCCCAAGAGTTTTAATTTCCTTGCAGAAAAGCCCACCATGATGATCAGAAACAAGTAGAGAATATTTTCAAAGTTATTGTTCATTCGTTATCCATTAAAGAGCGCATGGCTTTGGATAGATCATGATAGTTTTGTTCGACATCCGAGGGACCGCTCCCCTTGGCTCCAAGATAAATCTTTAGTTTCGGCTCGGTGCCACTTGGTCGGATGGCCACCCACTGATCCCCCTTAAAGTTCCATTTGATGACGTCTTCTTTGGGAAGTGGTGTGTCTCCCAGGTAGTCGATCAGCTCTGTGCGCCTGCCACTGGAAACTCTTTCCAGAGGTTTCTCGCGGAAGTTGTGCATAATAGAGCGGATCCTGTTGGCTCCTTCTTCCCCCTCAAGCGTCAGTACGATCTGCCCTTCTTTATAGTAGCCGTATTTCTCCGCCAGCTCATCCTGCTTGTCCAGAAGCGACTTGCCCTGTGAAAGAGCGGCCAATGCCATCTCAATGATCAGCGCGGCAGAATTGATAGCATCCTTATCTCTTGCGTGAAGCCCATTTAAATAGCCATAGCTCTCTTCAAAGCCCAGTACGAACTCGCCATCAGAAAGCGTATCCATCGCCTCTCCGATGTATTTAAAGCCTGTCAGCGTGCGAAGGACTCTCCCTCGGTACTTTGCGGCAATGGCATCGGTGAGCGATGTCGAGACCACGGACGTGATGACGACCCCTCCCCTCTCTTTTCTCTGAGAGAAGAGATATTCAGTCATCAGTGCCCCCATCTGATTGCCATCGATCATCTCAAATCCGTCTTCTCCACGCACCATCGCTCCGATTCGGTCGACATCGGGGTCTGTGGCGAGAATCAGGTCAGCCCCCTTTTCTTCGGCGAGAAGAATCGCCTTCTCAAAGACTTCCGGGTTCTCCGGATTGGGGGCCTTTGCTTCCGGAAAAGAAGCGTCCGGCATCATCTGTGACTCGACGGGATAGAGTTTCGTCAAGCCAAAGCTCTGAGCAAACGAGTTCATCGCTCGCCAACCGACGCCGTGGAGAGGTGTATAGACAACGCGAAGCTGAGAGGCCATGTCTCGGCAGCGGGGGTTTCTCACCGCCGTCAGGATGACGCCATCATAGGCATCGAGGACCTTCTCCCCGATCATCTCGAGGAGGCCTTCCTCCATCAGTTCCGACCGATCCCGAAACGGGATATCCACTTTATCTTTATTTTCTTCAAACAGCGAGAGAATAGCTCCCGCTTCTTCCTGCAAAAGCTGCCTGCCGCTGTGATGATACACTTTGTAGCCGTTGTACTCGGGAGGGTTGTGACTGGCGGTGATGACGATGCCGCCCGTCGCCTTCAAGTAGCGCACGGCAAAAGACAATTCCGGCGTCGAGGAATACTGATCAAACAAGTACGTCTTCACCCCATTTGATGCGAGTGTCTTGGCGGCAGTCTCGGCAAACTCTGGGGAGCTGTCTCTTGAGTCATAGGCGATGACAGCGCTGGCTTCCTCTGCCTGCTCCTTTAAGTACAGGGCATAGGCATAGCTGATACTTCTCACGAGATACTTATTCATCCGGTTGGGCCCGGGACCGAGTTTTCCTCTGAGGCCTGCCGTACCGAACCGAAGCTCCGTGTAAAAACTGTCACGTCGTTCTTCTTCACTCAGCGCACGGAGCTGTGCCTTATAGTCTTCATCATATCGGGGATCCTGAAGCTGAGCTTCAACCAACGCATTAATGTCCATTATTCTCCTCCCATCGCAAGACGCCAGGCTCTTCTTAAAAGAGTCGACTGTTCTGTTCTACTAAGCCCGGTCAGTCGCACAATGGCCGCTTCAATCCGACCGAGACTCTTCATGTCTTTTTCTTCTGTCTCCTTCAGTGCTTTATCGATGTCACGAAGGAGCTCTTCTTCACTTACCACGCGGTATCTGGGGATATCCAGGTCAAAGGCAACCCGCTCCATCCACTCGATCCCGATCTCCTGATAGCTTCCCTCCTCTTTGCGTCCGAGGATACTGGCAATCAGCGGGATTGTCCGCTCAAAAAATGCACGGCGGTTTCTCTTTCCGGTCTCGCCAAAGAGCACATTGATGGCTTCCATGTTCTTGAAACTGATGCCGGTAAACCTTCGATAAAAACTGTCTTCATCGCTCTTTTCAATACAGTAGAGTTCCCCCTGCATCCCTTTTAACTGGCGCAGGGCATCATAGTAACCCATCATCAGGTTCTCTCTTACATGGTCATGACTCGACTGAAGGAGGGTCCCCATCGATTTGCTCGGAGCAATCACTTCTATATTTTCACCCTTCCGATCGAGATTTGTCCAGAAATCTCGGCGGGTGCGGATGACGTAGATCTTTTCAAACGGACCTTTTTTAAGCAGTAGGTCCAGCGGCACCTGTTTATAGATACCGCCATCTATGTACTTTGTCTCACTTGGAAGACGAAATCCCGGAAGCGAAGCACTTGCGAGAATAAACTCAAGAAGCTTTCCTTCAGGGATATCCTCTTTAAACACCTCGATGACTTTCATGTCGGTGAGGTTGAAGCTGACGAGACCGAAATCTATCGGAGAGTTTCTGACCTTCTCTTCGTCGATATTTTCTTCCAGGAGATGCAGTAAAGGCGTGATGTCCACTCCCTTATCCCTTAAAATAGCACTCAGCGCAGCCGTCAATGTCGACAACTGGATATCTCGCAAAGTATTGAAACTCAGAGCAGTGGCCACTTCTTTGCTTCCAAAAAAAACCTCTTCCGGATCAAAATGATCATAGATCTCGATCAATTCGTCCAGCTTTCCGGAGATGAGCGCTGCACCATTGATGGCACCGATGCTCGTCCCGGTGACAGCGTCGACAGAAATGCCCGCTTCCTCCATGGCCAGAAGGGCTCCCGCATGATAGGCGCCTCTCGTTCCCCCGCCTTCGAGCACGAGGCCGATGCGCCCTCTCCTTTGAAGACTCGTTTCTTCTCCCATTACTGTTCGTTCTTTCTAAGAAAAAAGGCAGCCCAGCCGCCTAGTCTCTCATTCTTGTAATCCTGGCTCCCACACCACGAAGCTTCTCTTCAATGGAGACAAACCCCCTGTCGATGTGGTGAGGCTCAAATACCTCTGTCTTGCCGGTGGCGACAAGCCCTGCCAGAATAAGGGCTGCGCCCGCACGTAGATCGGTAGAGCGCACCTGTGCGCCTTCTAAGTGATCGACGCCACTGATCATGGCAGAGGAGCCATCCACCTTAATTTTTGCTCCCATACGCATCAATTCGTTCACGTAGAGAAAGCGGTTTTCAAACACCGTCTCTTTTACAGAGTGAATCCCCTCGGCGACACACAGCATCACCATGAACTGTGCCTGCATGTCGGTAGGAAAGCCCGGATAGGGCAAGGTCGTGATGTCGACACCCTGAAAACCTTTTGATGCATCGACAAACAGCGCGTCTCCGCGCTCTTCAATGAACACGCCCGACTCCTCGAGCTTGGAGATGACAGGACGCAAGTGCGTTGCCATCACGTTTTTAATAAGTACCTGTCCACCCGTAAGGGCCGTTGCCACCATGTAGGTACCCGCCTCAATGCGGTCGGGAATCACTTGGTGGTGGACACCTTTTAAGGTCTTCACACCTTTGATGCGGATGATGGAGGTGCCGGCGCCACTGATTTTTGCTCCCATTTTTGTGAGAAAATTCGCTAGGTCTGTGATCTCCGGCTCCTGTGCCGCATTGAAGATGGTCGTCGTGCCGTCTGCCATGACGGCCGCCATCATGATGTTTTCCGTAGCGCCCACACTCGGGAAGTCCAGGTATACCTGTCCTCCGCTGATCTCCCCTTCCACTGTGCCTTCCACGAAACCGTGGTCGGTTGTGACGGTATAGCCCATGGTGCGAAACCCTTTGATATGAAGATCAATGGGTCGGGCACCGATCGGGCAACCTCCCGGAAGAGAGACATTGGCGCGTTTTCTCTTTGCCAAAAGCGGCCCCAGTACGACGATACTGGCGCGCATCTTATTGGTCAGCTCGTACGGAGCGACCGTGATCGTGGGATCGACGACTTCTGTGACCACCCGGTTTTCTTGCGGGTAGTAGTCTACTTTGCTGCCAAGCGCCTGCAGGAGCTCTATCATCGCACGCACATCGAGGAGATCCGGCACGTCTTCAATGACACATGGACCTTCTGCGAGCAGGGATGCGGCTAATATTTTCAAAACGGAGTTCTTGGCTCCGCTGACACTGATTTCACCTTTGAGTCCGGGACTTTGTTCAACGACTATTCTTTCCATATATTTGTGCCTCCATATCTACACAGAGTATAGCATATCAGAGTTCTCTTGCGGGAGCACGTGTGATGTATCCGCATAGACCCGGATACGAGGCTGTTCCTTCTCAAGTTCCCTTAAAAGCGCGAGAAATCCAAGCCCGTAGTTGTCCAATTCCTCTGTATGCATGACAAAAATGTCAAGAGGAGTGCCCCACGTACTCAGAAGATCCCAAAGGGCGTCGAGGTTTCTCCCATAGTAATCGGGGAAGTCAAACGCCACTTTCAGACGCTCATGGAGCGCCTCCCTGTCCTTCATGCGCCTGCCGTCTAGCCAGACCCAGGACTTAATCGAGTGGTTCGAAGCTGTCATAATGGTCTCCTGTATAAAAAATCAGTCCGTCGTTGGAGAAGACGAGACGCTGTGGGCCCCTCATTCCTCCTTCGTAACCGATATCGCATTCATAGTAGAGGCGGCCTTTCTTTTCCGGTAGAAGCTTCTCTCGGTTATAGAAGCGGTCGCCACCGATACTCATTCCAGGCGCTACCTCATGAAGATTGCCTTTTGAAGCAATCCAGCCAAGTTCCTGCGCTTGCTTTTTCGTCAGAAAGTTCGGAGGCAGCTCCCCATGCTCCCGGAGATAGCCGGCGACTTCTTCTTTGGTGATAAGAGGGGTCTTTGTTTCTTCCTTTGCAGGCTCAGGATCCGTTAACTTGACGACGGTACAGCCGGACAAAAAGAAGGCGATCAGTACGATCGCCAGGAGAAGGAAGACGCTCAGAGTGGCCTGCCTTCTCATGAGACCTCCTCCTTCGCAATGATCTCTTTGACCTTCATGAGCCGAGTGATAGTGGCTCGTTCGTTTTCATCGAGTTTCATGCGGATATAGCGGATCGTCTCCTCCAGGTCCGGAATGGTGCGATACTCGAGGGCGTTGACGCGTCTTCTTGTCTTTTCAATCTCGAGCGCCATAAGCTGGGTCGCTTTTTCCATCTGGGCAAGCTCTAAGAGCCGCTCAGACACCTTTTCCAGTTTTCGGATGGCTTCATCGAGCTGGGCAGAGGTCGAGCCGTAACCATAAGGGTAGAGATCCCCCGTCGTGCGCACAAAGCGCATCTTCGGGATCAACACGCTCATGACATTTTCCACTTCGATCTCGACGCCCAAGGTCGTCCCCGGCATCGCCAGGGCTTCTTCAATCATCTGCGGGCTCATTAGAGCGGCGACAAGCCGGAAGTCCGAAAAGGCTTCCATCAGCTCTGCCTCTACTTCGATGCGCAGACTCTTGTTGGCGCGGATGCGTTCAATGAACTGGCGCATCAGCTCGTCCTGCTTATCCTTGAGCAGTTTGTGGCCGCGTGCGGCTGTCTTCAGGCGAGTCCTGAGGATACTCAGCTGCATGCGGGTAGGGTTGACGTTTAACCTGGCCATGGATGATCCTTATTCTTGCTTATCGAGATATTTCTCGAGATAGGCGTCGCGGATACGTTTGAGTTCCGTTCTGGGAATGATGCGAAGCAGCTCCCATCCCAGATCCAGTGTCTCGGTAATCGAGCGGTTCGCTCCGTAGCCTTGATTGACGTAGCGTCTGTCAAAGGCATCGGTGAACTTACTAAATGCGCGGTCCGCTTCCGAAAGAGCGGAGTCGCCGAGAATGACGGCCAGCTCTCTCGCTTCTCTTCCGGCGGTATAGGCGGCATAAATCTGGTTCATCGTATCGGCGTGGTCTTCACGGGTCTTGCCTTCGCCGATTCCCTTATCCTTCAGACGTGACAGCGAGGGCACCACATTGATGGGCGGCTCCAGACCGCTGCGGTGAAGCTCTCTTGATAGAATGATCTGTCCCTCGGTAATATAGCCGGTGAGGTCGGGGATCGGGTGTGTGATATCATCTTCGGGCATCGTCAGAATCGGAATCTGCGTGATCGATCCGACGCGTCCACGGATGCGGCCGGCTCTCTCATAGAGAGACGCAAGGTCTGTATAGAGATATCCCGGATAGCCTCTTCGTCCGGGCACTTCTTTTCGGGCAGCCGACACTTCGCGCAGCGCTTCTGCGTAGTTCGTCATATCTGTCAAGATGACGAGGACGTGCATATCCTTTTCATACGCTAGGTACTCTGCGGCGGTGAGAGCCATCTTCGGAGTTGCCAGGCGCTCGATCGCCGGGTCATCGGCGAGATTGATAAAGAGCGTGGCGCGCTCGATAGCGCCCGACTCCGTGAAGTCATCGATGAAAAACTGAGCCTCCTCAAAGGTGATGCCCATTGCGGCAAAGACGACCGCGAACTTCTCATCCGTCCCAAGGACGTTCGCTTGCCTTGCGATCTGCGCAGCTACCTGATTGTGAGGTAGACCCGAGGCCGAGAAGATCGGCAGTTTCTGGCCACGCACGAGGGTGTTGAGCCCGTCGATGCAGGAAATCCCCGTCTGGATAAACTCCTCCGGATAGTCACGTGAAGCCGGGTTCATGGCAGAGCCGTTGATGTCGATGCGGGCTTCTGCGATGATGGCGGGTCCGCCATCCATGGGACTTCCCAGTCCATCAAAGATGCGTCCGATCATGTCGGTCGACACCCCGAGTTCCAGAGGTCTTCCCAGAAAGCGCACACTAGTCTGTTCGAGGTTGATGCCGGCAGAGCCTTCAAAGAGCTGGACCATGGCGCGGTCTCTGTCGATCTCGAGCACACGGCCTCTTCGCTTCTCTCCGTTTTGCAGCTGCACCTCGACGAGTTCTTCATATTTTACGCCGTCGACCCCTTCGACAATGACGAGGGGCCCTACGACTTCCTTGAGAGATTTATATTCCTTTAACACTAGTTCCTCCTCTGAGCGATCAGGCCTTCGATGCTCTCGCGGATCTCTCTGCTGATGTCATCGAGCGCTCCCTCTTCTTCTTCCGAGAGATATTTGCTTCTGGCGATGCGCTCACGCACCGGCAGTTTTTCAATCTCACCCAGGTAGACACCTTCGCCCAGTGCCTTCTGCGCCTCATGATAGAACGCGAGGATCATGCCGAGCATCTTGTTCTGCTTATTCAGCGAACAGAAGGTGTCGACATCGTGGAAGGCATTCTGCTGGAGGAAGTCTTCCCGCAGACTCTTAGCCACTTCGAGTTTGAGCTGATCAGATTCACTGAGCGTATCGCGTCCGACGAGTCGCACGATTTCCTGCAGTCCCGATTCTTCCTGGAGAAGCACCATGGCCGCTTTTCGGTTGGCGGAGAAGTTTTCATCGACATGCGCGTCGAAGTACTCATCCATCTTCTCCTGATAGAGACTGTAGGAATTGAGCCAGTTGATGGCCGGGAAGTGACGGGCGTAGCTGAGGGCGTAGTCGAGGCCCCAGAAAACCTTGACAATGCGAAGGGTCGACTGGCTGACCGGCTCCGAAATATCGCCTCCCGGAGGAGACACGGCCCCGATGACCGTCAGAGCGCCTTCGCGCGGTTCGGCTCCGATTGAGAGCACTTTTCCTGCGCGCTCATAGAAGTCGGCCACGCGGCTCGAAAGATACGCAGGATACCCTTCGTCACCGGGCATCTCCTCCAGACGACCACTCATCTCACGGAGGGCTTCCGCCCATCGAGAGGTGGAGTCAGCCATCAAGGCGACGGAGTAGCCCATATCGCGGAAGTACTCGGCAATCGTAATCCCCGTGTAGATGGACGCTTCACGCGCCGCCACAGGCATATTAGATGTATTGGCGATGAGCACGGTTCTCTTCATGAGAGACTCGCCACTCACGGGATCGAGGAGTTCGGGGAACTCCATCAACACGTCTGTCATCTCATTGCCGCGCTCGCCGCAGCCGACATAGACGATGATCTCCGCATCAGCCCACTTGGCGAGTTGGTGCTGGATGACGGTTTTACCGGAACCAAATGGTCCGGGAATGGCCGCGGCGCCGCCTTTTGCCACCGGGAAGAACGTGTCGACGACACGCTGTCCGGTCACAAGCGGAACCGTCGGGTCGAGTTTTTTCAGGTAGGGGCGTCCTCTGCGCACAGGCCATCTCTGAAGAAGGCTGAGCTCTCTGTCGCCATCTTCTGTCTTCACGATAGCGACGGTGTCTTCCACGTGGAAGCTGCCGGCTTCGATGCGAGTGACTTCTCCCGATACATGGGGAGGTACCATGATGCGGTGCTCGATGACGGCATTTTCCTGCACGGTGCCGAGGATGTCCCCACCCTGCACCTTATCTCCGACAGCGCATTTGGGCACAAAGTCCCAGAGTTTCTCGCGGTCGAGAGAAGGCAGCTGGCTTCCCTTTAACAGGAAGTCTCCTTCCTCTTCACGAAGCGCCGCCAACGGACGCTGAATACCATCAAAGATCTGCTCGAGCATGCCGGGACCGAGTTCCACCGACAGGGGCGTCCCCGTCGTGTATACTTCTTCACCCGGACCGATGCCCGTCGTCTCTTCATAGACCTGAATGGAGGCTCTGTCTTCACGCATTTCAATAATCTCGCCGATGAGGCGATTTTGGGAGACTTGGACGACGTCATAGACGTTCGCCTCTTCCATCCCCTCGGCCACGACCAGCGGGCCGGATACTTTAAGAATTTTTCCTACTTTCATATATGCCTCACCTCTAGAGAATGTTGGATCCGATCGCTCTCTCTACACTCTTGTCGATCTTGGCCAGGCCATGACCCATACTCCCGCTTGCCGAGGGAATGAGGATGATGGCCGGTGTCAGCTGATGGTCATAGCGCTCGATCGTCTCAGGTACCTGAGCGGCCAGTTCTTCCGTGATGAAGATGACCCCCACGCCTTCCTCGGCGCAGGCATCGAGCTGGTTGCGGGTCCGGTTCGGATTCTCGGGTGTATAGACCGCCAGACCCAGTGCTTTAAATGCCAGGACGCTCTGGGCGTCTCCAATGACGGCGACTTTATGCATGGCGGCGAATCCTTTCTCGAATGCGCGCAGGTTCGATGTCACTGATCTTGCTGACCAATACCACTCGCAGGTTGCGCACTTCGTTTTCCAGTTGAATCATAAAGTTAAACAGCACTTCGGGGCCAAAGGTGATACCGGCGCCATCCTGCATCGTCTTTAGCAAGTAGAGATCAAACGCCCTCTCCAGTGCCGAGAGCCGCTGTTCTTTCTCCCAGGCTCCTCTGGCACTCTGTACGAGTGCATCGGGAAGCTGATGCCTCAGGGCATCCAGGAGAGAAGTTACGGAGGAAAAGTACTGGCTCTTCAGTGTCTCTACATCGGCGCGACCACCCGGGACGAGGAGTCCATCGAGCGCACTCAGGTCGAGCTTTCGCCCCTGTGCCCGAAGAAGGGTCAAGATATTGTAGAAGTCAACGCTTAGGGAAGCGTAGTCTTTTAGGAGCGCATTGTCGAGATCCTCTGCGATGCGCAGCAGCGAAGCCAGGTAGTGGTGGTCGAGTGGATGCGCAAGAGCCTGCGGATCTTGGCTCCCTTCATAGGCTTCCATCGCCTCCTGCAGATGTTTGGGCAGGGCAGAAGCTCTTTCTGTGCTTCGAAGAGCTACTCTTCCCGCCGTCACATCTTCTGTGCCGAGTGGCATGATCAAATCATCCAGCGGTCGGTCAAGCAAGTGCTCCTTCAGGAGTACTTTTTCATTGTGTGTATCGTAGCGCAGTCGCAGAAGGGAAAGGAGTTCAGGCTGCTTGGTAAAGCGCATCATCTCCTCATACTCTTCGCGCAGCCGCTCACTCAAAGCCTGCTCAAAGTCTCTCGGGTCATCGAGTTTTTGAAGGAGAACACCATAGACCGTCTCCTGTAGGACGCGAAGAGCATCCTCGAGAGAAGACGCTTCAATGAGCCTCTCCCACTGTTCCCGAGTCAGGAAACTCTTTTCGCGTACTCGCACAAATGTCGACGCCTGGACATAATCCTGCGCACGCATGATTATTCCTTCCCTTCAAGCAGCACCGACAGGACATCTTTTTCCAGTTCACTCCGACGAAAATCGAGAAGCTCAGAAAAATCAAAGTTGAATCTCGCAGGACCCGTGTCTACCACGAAGCCGCTCTCGAGATCCTCCCCCGCTTCTACCTTCACTCCAAGATGCATCTGCCGGACTTTCTCCAGCCGAACAGGGGGCACCAAAAGGACCGCTTCCGGCCCACAGTCGAGCCTTCCAAGGGTCTTCTGAAGAAACTGCGCATAGTCGTCTTCGCTCAGATCCCGCAGGGATGCCCCGGCCGCCTCAAAGGCGCGGTCGAGGAGTTCTTGGCGTGCTTTGAGCTGCATGTCGCGACTCTCCAGCATCGCTCCGCTTACCAGCCTCTCTCCCATCGCAGTAGCCGCTCGCTCAGCTCGGGAGAATTCCCTCTCCTGCTCAGCCTGCGACTCTTTCCGATGCGCCAGGAGTTGATGGCTCGTCTCATCCTTCGCTTCTTTCACCAGCGCTTCTGCCTGTTCCGCTGCCTCGGATAAAATTTTTTCCGTAATCTTTTCAATCGTAGACAAGATAATCTCCTGACATCAGGCGCGCAGAATCAGAATGAGCGAGATGACGAATGACAAAATGGCGTACGTCTCGACCATGACGGCGTAGATAATTCCTTTCGTCTGGTGTTCTTCGTTCTTTGCAAGAATATTGAGTCCGGCAATCGATACCTTCGCCTGCTCAATGGCACTAAAAAGACCTACAAAGGCGATCGGCAGACAGGACACAAAAATATACAATCCTTTTTGCAGGATCATGCCTGTATCGAGTCCCAGCATGACGACCAGACCAATGGCAAATCCGTAGAGACCCTGTGTGCCCGGAAGCAGCTGCAGGACCAGGGATTTACCGAACTTTTCCGGCTCTTCAATGATGATGCCGGCGGCGGCCTGTCCGGCGATTCCGACGCCGATGGCGGAGCCGATCCCGGCCATCAGTACTGCCAGACTTGCGCCCAGTCCTGCTAAGACAACACCTCCGTAGTTAATAAAGAACTCTGTCAATGTCATTTTTTCCTCCTAGTGGTTTTCTGGAAATTGGGAATATTTCGGCTCTTTTACGAACGGACGGAAAGGAATCCCGCCGCCTTCATAGAATTTGCCAAAGAACTCAACATACGTCAGACGCGACGTATGCACATAGGCCGACAACATACTAAGGAATACATTAAAGAGATGGAAGACGACAAACACCACCGCTCCGGCAACAAGTCCGATGATTCCCGCGCCGGCGAGCATCCGCACGATGAGGTTGACGGCCAGACCGATAAAGCCGCCCGCCAGACCCAGTGCCATGAGTCTTGAGTAGGAGACGAAGTCCCCAACATAGCCGGTGATGTTGTAGAGGGAGTAGACTCCCATCGCAAGCTTTCCGCCAAAGCTGCCGGCCTCTCTTCCACCGGTCAGCACAATACCCACCATCCCCGCAATCATCACCCATTTCGAAATAGTGGCGACAAGGGGTGGCAGTCCCATCAGAGCCCCAATGCCAAAGACACTGGCGCCGATGACAGCCATATACCAAAAGAGAACGTCAAAAATTGCCCCCTGCCAGTCGCCCTGCCTGAGAAGCATGTAGCCGTTTAATCCCAGGCCGAAGAACAAGTGCACCGCACCGAAAGCGATGGACAGGACGAGCATCGGGATAAAGTCTTTCTGCGTATCAAACAATGCGGGCAGAGGGACCAGGTCTCCAAAGAAGGAGCCATATACAAAGCCCCAGATGATCATAGATACGGAAAGGTAGCTGAAGAAGCGGACAAATTTTCTCATGGAGGGCTGCAGTTTAAAGAATTTCAACACAATCAGTGTGGCGACCAGCACGATCGCGCCATATGCAATATCTGCCGCCATCATGCCAAAGAACACCCAGTAAAACGGCGCAAAGAAAGGCGTCGGATCGATTTCCCCATACGTGGGCAGGGTGTACATGGAGGTGATGCTCGCAAAGCTGTCGACAAATTTGTTGTTTTTAAGGGCGATCGGCACTTGTGGATCTTCCACCGTGGCATCTTCCATCTCCAGGTGATACCCTTCGGGAAGTGTCTCATCGAGAATTTTTCTGAATGCCTCTTCTTTTTCTGCCGGGACATAGCCCCGAATCCACTCGACCTTTTCTGTCCTCAAAAACTGTCGGGCTGCATCAAGCTTCAGTTGAAGATTTGATTCAAAGTCATAGGCCGCTTCATAGTACGGGAGATTGTTGGCCATCGGAGCGATCTGAGCCAGTGTCTCATCCGCCTCCGCCTTCAGGCGTTCAATCTCCGCCCGGGACTCTTCCTGTAGAGCCGGGACCGTCGTCCCTTTGGGAAAGCTCACTTCAGAAAACCCGTAGCGGCGCAATGTGTCGCGGAAGGCTTCCCTTTCTGTCTTGTGGGAGCCAAAGAGATAGTAGTACGTGTGTCCCACTTCGTTGATGCGATCGATAAAACTCAGTTCAAACTCGCCGATCGCTTCTTCCATGGCACCTGCCAGCTTTCTGGGCACCGCGCCCAAAAACATATCGACGGCATCACCGGAAGAAAGGTCATCGAGCGCAACGTTCAGATGTTCCCAGGGTGTCCGGTCGCGGATCTTCTCTTCCAGAGCGTGAATCCTGGACTCGAGATCTTCGTTTTTTCTGGAAAGCGCACTCAAGCGCTCAAAATCTGCCCGGTAGTCCACCGACTGGGCTTTTTCCTCCAGTTCCGAGAGAGTCAGGGTATCAAGACCCTCCTTCATGGCCTTGAGCCCCTTGGGTCGTGTGTCATATGGGGAGAGAATGCGGTGCATCCAGCGCAAATTGCCCAGAAGAGACTCTTTCTCCTCCAGGGCGGTCATATCCAACGCCTGATGCAGTTGTACTTCCTCCGACTGTTCTTCCTGACGCAAGTCATAAAAATGGACGTCGCGGAAGAGCTGGAGGGCCCTATGTAGCCTGGGAGCGCTCTGAGCAAAGCTGAACAGCTCGAAGCGCTTCATCTTTACGATAGCCATCTACTCTAGGATCCTCTCGCGGATAAATGTCACGGCTTCCTCCATTTTTTCAGGGGAAACGCGAAGCATTGCCTCCGCTTTTCGTCTTGCTTCCTCAAGGATGGGAGCTGACCTGCGCCTGGCGGCGTCCCTGGCTTCCTGCTCCCTGAGTTCGATCTCCTGACGGGTCTTTTCCTTCATCGAGGCCGTCAACTCTTCGACCTGCCTGCCTGCGCTTTCACGCAGTTCCGCAGCCTCTTTTTTCGCTTGTTCGACGATGGCTCTGGCTTTTTCTTCTGCCTCTGTAATGGCCAGCACCGACGGATGGGACATAGAGACCTCCTATCGTTCGATTTTCTCCACTCGACGGGCGTGACGTCCGCCTTCGAATTCCGTGGACAGGAATGCATCGACAATACTTTCGGCAACTCCGATCCCCACGACTCTTCCCCCCATACAGAGGATATTGGCGTTGTTGTGGGCTCTGGACATGCGTGCACTGAACTCGTTTTCGCACAGTGCGGCACGGATACCGCGGTGGCGGTTGGCAGCTATGCTGATGCCGATGCCGGTCCCGCAGATCAAAATTCCAAGAATCCCCTGTTCGAGGACCGCTTCGGAAACCTTCTTTGCAAAGTCCGGGTAATCGACACTCTCTAGCGAGTACGCACCTTGATCTTCTACTTCCACTCCCTTTTCAAGGAGATACTTCCTGACATGTTCTTTCAGTTCAAATCCGGCATGGTCACTTCCCATGACAATCTTCATACTTCCTCCAGTGTCAAAATGTTTCCCTGTGCAGCCCGCAATACGCGGTCCATCAGAGCCTCACCAATTCCCTCGGAAGAAAATTCAGCGATGTAGACCTCCTCCATGCCCGCTCTGTCGGCATCGCGAAGGAGGGCGTAGAGCCTGGCGGCAGCCTCTTCCGGATGTCCCTCCGGTAAAAAAGCGATCGTATGCACGTGGTCAAAGTCTATGTTCAGATCCGACGGAAGGAGAAAACAACTCGTCGGAGAAGCCGAGGCGATAAAGGACAAGAGCGCACGTTCACTCCCACGCAGCAGCGTCACCCGCGCATCAGGCGCATAGTGGCGATGGCGAAGTCCCGGAGATGGAGCTTTTTGCGGATCCCCCAGGTAGCGCTGAGCGCCGGGGAGAAATGTTCTGATTTCTTCCAGTGTAACCGCCCCCGGTCGCAGCACCAGAGGGTTCTCTCCACTTAAGTCAAGAACTGTGGATTCAAGACCCACCATGCAGTCTCCCCCCAACAAAATGCCATCTACCTTTCCCACCATCTCAAGGACATCGATCTCCCGGGTGGGAGAAGGACGACCCGAAGGATTGGCGCTGGGAGCGGCAATGGGCAGACCCACGGCTTCGATAAGTTGATGAGCCAGCGCATGCGAGGGACACCTTACGGCGACACTCGAAAGACCCGCGCTGATCAGTGAAGAAATATGGTCTTGTTTTTTCAGAACCAGGCTGAGAGGTCCCGGCCAAAACGCCTTCATCAACTCCCACGCCTCCCGAGGAATATCACAGGCGATGTTCTCTACCCATGAAGCATCTGCCACATGGAGGATGAGCGGGTTGTCAGACGGGCGTCCCTTGGCTTCAAAAATCTTCCGGAGCGCTTCATCACTGTCGTAACGGGCCCCGAGACCATACACTGTTTCTGTTGGGAAAATCAGCGTGTCACCACGCAGGAGTATGTCTGCAGCATCCCGGAGTTCATCTTCTCTCAGGATTTTTGTCTTGTGAATATCCGTTTTCTTCATATTTGTGAGTATACCCGAGCGATGAAGATAACCATCATTCTTGCAATCTTTTTCAAATCTATTAATAATTATAACACACCTAACCTATGTGAATTAGCATTATATTTGCCTCTTTTTGACATTGAATCACCATCATCACTCATCCATCATTCACATCGTATCATCCTTGAGATAAAGATAGATAAAAAAGGAAACAGCCTCTGCTGTTTTCCTGTTTATCGTGTACGTTTTGACGAACTTATAAGGAAGCATGACTTCTTCCTTCACAAAGCACAAAGTGCTCTGCATCTACCTGATAGAGTCCCTGGTGTGCTGAGCATATAGCCTTGTACTTGGTGCTGTCGATGCGCCGATGCTCTTTTTCATCGAGGGCAGGCACGGAGGCCATCAGCGTCTGTGTATAGGGATGAAGCGGCTTATTGACGATCGTGTCAGCGGAGGCAAGTTCCACCATCCGGCCGTTTTTTAGCACGCCGATCCGGTCACTCATATATTCCACTACCTGAAGGTCATGGGAGATGAATAGATAGGACGCCGCAAACTGTTTCTGCAGGTCGCGAAGGAGGTTGAGAATCTGCGCCTGGACGGATACGTCAAGTGACGATACCGGCTCATCCAAGATGATAAGCTTTGGGCGCAGAATCAGTGCCATGAGAATCACCACCCGCTGCCGCTGCCCGCCGGAAAGCTCATGCGGATAACGCCGTAGATAGGACTTGTCCATCCCGACGATCTCGAGCATGCGGATGACTTCTTTCTTGCGTGAGTCTTTCGTGCCGATGCCGTGGACCCGAAGGGGCTCTTCGAGCTGCCAGCCAATGCGCTTGACAGGGTTCAAAGAGGCATAGGGGTTCTGGAAGACCATCTGGATCTCTCGCTCAATCTCGCGGGCTTTGGTTTTGTCTCGAAGCTCGATGCCATCGAGGAAGGCTTCCCCTGAGGTAGGTCGCAGAATCCCCGCTATCATATGCGCGATCGTCGTTTTTCCTGAGCCACTCTCCCCGACGAGCCCAAAGGTCTCGCCTTCTGCGATGTGAAACTCCACAGGGTGAACAGCCGTAAAATAACTCGTCTTTTCAAATGGCGAACGCTTGTTCTTGCGATATACTTTGCTCAGTCCTTTTACTTCGAGAAGGTTCATCTTTCTTCGTCCTCCACAGGATAAAAACAGCGGAGTTTGCACTCTCCCGATTCCGTAAGAGGCGGCAATTCCCTGCGACATCTCTCTTGCGCTTTAAAGCAGCGCGTATGAAAAGGGCAACCCGACGGACGCTCATCAAGTGACGGCACGCGGCCCGGAATCGTATATAGTGGCTGGTTTTTGACCTTTGGTCTGGGAATGCTCTTAAGTAGGCCCAGAGTATAGGGATTCATCGGTCGTTTGATCAATTGGTCGACGGGACCTGCTTCCATGATGTAGCCAAGATAGAGCACCATGACCTGCTTGCAGATATCTCTGATCACGGCAAAGTCATGGGAAATAAACAATATAGCCGTACCGTACTGCGTATTGAGCCGCTTCATGAGCCGCAGAATCTGTGCCTGCACCGTGACATCCAGAGCTGTCGTCGGTTCGTCGGCGATCAGAAGACCCGGGCGCAAAATCATCGCCATGGCGATCAGGATACGCTGCAGCATACCGCCTGATAGTTCATACGGCAGTTGATGATATAGTTCCTCCGCACGGGGCAGTCCCACTTCTTTCATGATGGCGATGACCTTGCCCATCCGATCCGTTTCCTCGGAGTGGGTCTCTAACACCTCTTCAATCTGCCTCCCGACCGGAAGCAAGGGGTTGAGCGCACTCATCGGCTCCTGAAAGATCATCGACATGGAGCGACCCCGGATCTTGCGAAAGTCTTTCTCATCAAGAGCGAGAAGGTTCTGTCCGTCATACTCGAGCTTCTGCGCTTCGATCTTCGTGCTGGGACTTGTCAGTCCCATAATAGAAAGAGAGGTGACACTCTTGCCGGAACCGCTCTCTCCGACGATGCCGAGAATGTCTCCCGGCTCCATGGTGAAGTTCAGCTCGCTCACAGCGACCTGTGTCTTCTTCCCTTCAGGAAAACTGATGCGTAAATCTCTGACTTCGAGCAAACTCATTTGACATCCTTTATATCGCGTATGCCGTCACCGAGCAAGTTAAACCCAAGTACTGTCAGAGTGATCATCAGCCCCGGCGCCAGTGCATAGTGCGGTGCGCTGAGAAAAGAATTCTGAGAGTCCTTGAGCATCCTCCCCCAGCTCGGATCCGGCGGTTGAACACCAAGACCCAGGTAGCTGAGTCCCGCTTCGGCAAGAATGGCCGTCGCAAAGCCCATGGAGGCTGCCACAATAAGTGGGGAGATGATGTTGGGGAGAATGTGCACAAACATAATCCGAATCTTTGGCACCCCGACACTGCGAGCCATATCGATGTAGGGTTCCTGCTTCACCTGCATGAAACCGCTTCGGGTAATGCGGGCAAATTTCGGGATGGCCATGATGCCAAGCGCCACCGTGGCATTGAAGATGCCAAAGCCAAATACCGCGACATACATCAAGGCAAAGAGAATTCCCGGAAAACTCATCATCGCATCCATGAGCCGCATAATGATCTCATCCGCCCACTTGCCGGCAAAACCTGCGACGGAACCGAGGAGCACCCCAAAGACGAGCCCGATCGCAACACTGATGAAGCCGACAAGAAAAACGGTCTGCGAGCCGACCATGATGCGGCTGAAAACGTCTCGGCCTAAGTTATCCGTTCCGAAAAGGAAGGTGCTTGAAGGAGGCTGGTACTTCGCTGCGACCTCCTGATTTGTCCCATAGGGCGTATAGAAGAAACTGACCAGGCACATCAGAAGGAGCAGAAGCACCAATACCAAACCGATCCGCAGTTCCCAGGAGACTCTTTTCATATGCGCTCCTCCCTGTTTACTCTTGGATCGATCAATTTATAGGCGATGTCCAGTAGGACGTGGATCACAATGACTAAAAAGGCGATGTAGAGGACCATGCCCTGAACAAGCGGAAAGTCGCGGGCGGAGATGCCGGAGATGAGGAGCTTTCCCAGCCCCGGAATATTGTAGATCTGTTCGATGATGAGGGTGCCGCCCAGAATCTCTGCGACCATCATCCCTAAAATTGTCAATGTCGGGATCAGGGAGTTGCGCAGGACATGGCGGAACATGATCTTATCGGTGGAGAGTCCCTTGGCGTAGCCCGTGCGAACATAGTCCTGTCCCCACTCATCCAAAATAGAGCTGCGGGTATAGCGTACGAGTACTGCTACACGGGGAATAGCAAGAGCCAGTGCAGGAAACATCAGGTAGGAGAGCCCTCGGAATAGGTCAGTGCTCAGGGGCACGTAGGCTCCGGGGGTAAACCAGCCGAGGATCAGTCCAAAGAGATAGGTCGCCAGGATTCCCAGCCAGAAGGTCGGAATCGCCATGCCGATCTGCGTCACGACACCCAGAGCGACACCCGATAATCTTCCTCGATATTTAGCACTCAAAAGAGAGATGGGGATTCCGATGACCACCGTTAGAAATAACGTCAGTACCGTAAGCTGCGTCGTCACCGCCACGCGGGAGCGAATCAGTTCAATCACCGGCAGATCAAAGCGGTTCGAAATGCCAAAATCGCCTCGGAAGGCTCGAAGGAACCAGTTTCCCAGGCGAACAAATATCGGCCGATCGAGGCCTATCTCCTTGCGATAGGCCTCAATCTGCACATCTGTAGCGTCAATGCCGAGACGCAGGAGTGCTGCATCTCCCGGCAATATTTCAAAGATAAAGAAGGTGATGACAGCAACCAGCGCTAATGTCAGTAGTAACGACGCCGCCTTTTTCAACAAATATACCGGCATGTCTTATTTATCCTCTGTACCGGATGGAATAGACCGGCTTATTCAAAGTATAGTGTCGAAACATCCTGAAAATAAATCGGGTAAAGCGTATAGCCCTTCAAATTCTTTTTGTGGGCAACCATGAGGGAAGGATCCATCAGGAAGATGACACCGCTGTCTTCTGCGATGACCTTCTGAGCGGCTTTATAGGCCACGGCTCTCTCCGCCGGATCCGACGCACTCAGTCCCTCATTTAGTAGGCGATCGTACTCAGGACTTGCGTAGTTGAGGAAGTTCTGTGGGTAATCGCTCATGTAGCGCTGCATGATGGGATGAGGATCAAGCTTGCCTACAAAGGAAATGACGGTCGATTCGTAGTCTTCTCCTAAATAGATCCGATCCAGCCACACACCCCATTCCACCTGTTCAATCTTTGCGGTAATGCCGGCTGCTGCCAACTGTTCTACAAGAATCTCCGCCGTATTGACATGGAATTCATAGTTGGAGGGGACACTGATGGTGAAGCTCAAGTCTGTCTCCCCCGCCTTTTCAAGCAGTTCTTTTGCCTTCTCCACGTTGTGGGGGTAGAGGTCCTGCAGACCGTCCTGGAACCAAAACTCCATCACGGGACTCATGTTTGCGCCGAGCTTAGTTGCCTTGCCATCGGCCAGTCTCGAAATCAGAGCGTCCTTATCGACGGCATAGTTGATGGCTTCACGCACTTCCTGTTTGGCAAAGGGAGCAAACGCATGATTGAGTCCAAAAATCTGAATCATGTTCTGTGGGCCTTCAATGACTTCAAAAGTATCCGGCAGCGACTCGATCTGGTCGACCGTAATTCTCGGCAGCAGATCTACTTCACCCGCCAATAGACTTGAGAGTGCTGTGGCGTTGTCGGCAAAGAGCCTGAACTCCACGTCTTTGATCTTGCCCATCTTGTCTTTGTTCCAGTATTCATCGAAGCGGGTCAATTTGATGTGTTGCGTCGGACTGTACGAGACAAATTTATAAGGTCCGGTTCCAACAGGCGCGCTGTTATGAGACTCTTCCTCAAGGGAGCTGTCGAGCACAGCCGCCGTCATAGCTTCCAGGAAGTCGCCTTTCGGCTCACTCAGTGTAAACTGTACCTGATTGTCGCCGACCGCCTCGATGCGAGCGCCGACCAAAGTCTTGACGACCATGACTTGGTCATTTTCCTCTCCGTGACCACCGAGTCTATGGTAGCTCCAGATGACATCGTCCAGATCGGAAGAGCACACGTCTGAACTCCAGTCACATCACGATCTCGTA